>NZ_JBXDLD010000168.1:0-4879 GCF_056820425.1 Priestia sp. KCTC 13724
TGACTCACCTAGAAAAGTTATTGATCGATTGTGCATTCGATTGTAAAAGATAAATTCAACTTATATAGTTTTTTAAAAAAATAAAAATTCATCAGCTTTATTGACTATATAAAGCTAAAAGCATAAAAAAGAGGCTGGGACATAAGTAATTCAGCCAATGATAAACCTGAACGATTGAGAGTTTCTCACTTTTAATCGTTCAGTTTTTTTGTTGATTGTGAAAACAATGTTGGAAACAGGGTGGAATGGAGCGTAGGACACTCGACTCCTGCGGGAAAGAGAGGGAAAACTGAGATCCCGCAGCGCAGCGAGGAAGCTCAGGTTCCTCCCCGCGGAAAGCGAGTGGCCGTAGCGCAATGGAACGAACGTGTTCAGACAAACCAAAAAGATTGGAACAGCTATTGTTCGTCTCTTAGAAGCAATCATTTTGTTATGTCCCAAACTCTTTTTAAAGGATTATAACCCTTCAGGTTCGCTACCTGCTTTTTCGAAGTAGCGAATATTTTCAGGTGTTAGCTGAAGGAGCACGTAGTTTGGGTCGTCTGGGCTGTTAATCCATTCTTTTAAATGGTCGTTCCAAAACGTTTCTTTTAGTTCTTTGTTGTCTTCAATTAGAGCTTTTGCTTCGATTTCAACATACGGATCATTCCAGTCTTGGCCGTCATAGCCGAGGAGAATATGAACGTATGGATTAGATTGAATGTCGTCAACCTTGTGCGTGTTTTTGTTTGTTGCTGTGTAAAGTACAAGGTCGTCGTGAGAAAACATCATAAAGCGAGAATAGGGTTTGTTATTTTGGATTGTGGCAAGCGTGCCAACCTTATAGTTATCTAAAATAGATAGTACTTTTTGTTTTACATCTGACATATGCTCAATTCCTTTCTTCATCTTTCTTACTTTTGCTAGTTTGGCCTTTTTTTAAACATTTTCTTAAAGAAGAATTTATTTTGTTCATAAAAAAGTTTAACTTTAAAAAATAAAGAGGTAACAGTGATAATGAATAAACAAGCGTTAGAAAGACGAAGCTTGTAGAGTGAATGGATTTAACTTAGAGAAGTAGGTGCATATGAATGAATCGAGTGTTTTTTATAATGGTGCTCATTGGTGTTCCGCTATCGGTGATTGGTAATCTTCTGCACTGGTCGCAGGTTCTCATGTTTGCAGTGTTTTGCTTGACCATTATAGCTTTGGCAGCATATATGGGGCGCGCTACGGAAAGTCTGGCTGTGGTCGCAGGACCGCGAATCGGAGGATTGTTAAACGCAACGTTTGGTAATGCCGTTGAACTTATCATTTCTATTTTCGCATTAAAAGCTGGATTGATCGGTGTTGTATTAGCTTCATTAACGGGTTCTGTTTTGGGAAATCTGCTTCTTGTTGGGGGCTTATCTTTCTTTATTGGAGGATTAAAGTTTAAGCGTCAGGAATTTAACGTATACGATGCGCGCCATAACTCTGGATTGTTAATTTTTGCAGTGATTGTAGCTTTTGTTATTCCAGAAGTATTCTCTCAAGGAATGAATAATCAAAAGACGATGGTACTAAGCGTTGGCGTATCAATCACGTTAATTCTTCTTTACTTAGCCGCACTATTATTTAAACTAGTAACGCACCGCGGTGTATATCAGCATAAAAGCGAGCAAACGGAAGAACACGAAGAGCCAGAATGGTCAAAAGGTAGAGCAATCCTTGTGCTGCTGCTTGCGACCGTCGCCGTTGCTTACGTGGCAGAGAGCTTAGTACATACAATTGAAACGGTTGCGCTTCGCTTCGGCTGGAGTGAGCTGTTTATCGGGGTTATTATCGTGGCCATCGTTGGAAACGCAGCCGAGCACGCATCTGCAATTATTATGGCTGTGAAAAATAAGATGGGTGTGGCCGTTGAGATTGCGATTGGCTCTACGCTTCAGGTAGCTATGTTTGTAGCCCCTGTATTGGTGTTAATCTCTTTGCTTTTTGAGGAGCAAATGCCACTTGTCTTTACGTGGCCAGAGCTTATTGCCATGGTAACAGCAGTCTTTGTCACTGTGGCCATCTCAAATGACGGAGATACAAACTGGTTTGAAGGTGCCGTTTTATTAGGTGCATACATCATTATGGGAATTGGGTTTTATTTAATCTAAGAAAAAGTCGAGCTGGAGAGTGCTCGGCTTTTTTTGGTTATAATTCCCTTTGGCTAAAACAGGATAAAGAGCTATTCCTTTGAAAAAACTATGCATACATCTATTTATGAGGTTGAAAGGAGCTCTTATATGCTACGTCAATTAACTATCGTAACGTTCGCTATTTTGTTGTCATTTTCAGGTTTGCATACAACAGAAGCGAAAAACAAGGAGACGAAAACGCCAAGCACAACTGTGCAAATTCCTAGTTCTACGCTTCATATTGCAAAGGAGAATACAAATCCAAATACGAGTCAAGATACGCCTTATTTACAGCCAAGTGAACTGTCTCAAGAATTGCTTGAAACGTCCAATGTGCCAATTCAAAATCCGGACTTAATTCGTATTTTAAATGAAACATCCATTTCAAAGACACCGTGGGCAATTGGTTTTCGAGCAACGATTTATCTCGGTCAATGGCCGCTTAACTATGAATCCGAAGCAACAAGCGTGAACTGGCAGTATCAAAAGGTAAACACAAATCATTATGATAATCGTTCAGGGAAGTCCCAGCAGCAAATGCACTATAACCAAGAATCCCAAAGCATTGTAAAAGGTGGCTTAACGTCTCGTATTAACGAAGCGGACCACGTAAAGCAAATGATGCTTTTAACAGCTTCAAAGAAAACAAATCTAACGTTATCGTTCCAAACGATGATTGGAGCAGGAACGAAAAAAGATCAGGTGTATAACATCGCACCGAAGAAAGTCGGCTACTTATACGCATACACGCCGGCTGTACATGAAAAAGGAAAAGTAACGTACGGTGAAGTATATCTAACCATGAAAGGTAGCAAGCGCATGATTGTTGTGAAAAACGTGACGTCACAAGGTATCGGCGCATGGATTCCGGTACAGGATTATGTATCATTGAGTTTTGGTGCGTATGATCAGCCGCGTTAATAAACAAAACCTCTCCCGTTAACAGGAGAGGTTTTACTTATTTTGTAAGAAACGCTTTGCGTGTTGAAAAGTCCGTGTCTTTATAGTAGCTGTTTTTCACCAGAATATTTGGTCCAAGACAGGAAACAGCTGAGCAGTGACAGCTAAGTTCTTTTGAAATCGATGACTGCTGCCATGTGTCAAACGCATCCTGCAGCTTTGTATCTTGAATGTTGCCAAGTGGAGGCGTATCGCCAAAGTCCGTAACGATAATATCGCCATCAAAAATGTTCACGTTTAAGCGAGAACGGCCGTCTGGATCGTTGCGAACCGTTACGTTTTTGCTGCTGTATAAACGCTTTAACAACGCTTGATCTTCTTCGTTATCGTTACACGCATAGAACGGCAGCGTACCAAAAAGCATCCAAACGTTTTCGTCGCGGATATCAAGCAGGTGATGAATAGCGTTTCTCATATCTTGTAAAGACAACGTTTCAAGTGCACTCGATTCACTACGTTTACTTTTATCATTTAAGTAATCAAAATCGGCTACTTTAACATATCCACTATTATACATAGGATGAATTTCGTGTCGTTGGCAGCCCATCTCTTCCACAACTTGCTTATGGATTTTTTCGAGGTGAGGAGCCGTTCTATTATTTATCATTGTTTCAGCAGATACCAAAACTCCCATATCTGTTAGGGCTCTGGAGTTTGTGATTATTTTATCAAATAGTGCTTTTCTCTGTTCTCTAGTTGGTTTTCTTTTCATCATAGCAAAGCCTGTATCTATAAACTCATCTTCTGTTACCCAGTTATGAGAAATATGTAACACATCTAAATAAGGTGCTATGATCTTGTATCTCTCAAGATCTAATGTAAGATTAGAGTTTATTTGAGTGTATATTCCTTTATCATGAGCATACTTCAATAGAGGTAACACGTAATTCTCTACGGATTTTAGAGACATCATTGGTTCTCCGCCTGTAATGCTTATCGTTCTAAGGGTAGGGAGTTCGTCTAATCTTTGCAGTAATAAGTCTATTGGAAGGCCATTAGGATCTTTATGTGTAAGAGTGTGTCCAACAGCACAATGTCTACATCTCATATTACATAGATAAGTGGTAGTAAATTCTATACTAGAAAGAGTGGGCTTTTGGTATTTTTTTATGTCTAAGTAAGCTTCCCAAGGGTCATTTGCAGGGGTACTTGTATATTTTGTTGTAACTGGCTCATTCATTTAAATTACTCCTATCTTATTAGTCCATATATATTATGAGTACTAAATATCATGTATGTCAATGTAAAATACCTTGAGATATGGAATGTAATAAATCTTGCATCTTTTATAAAACTTGATATAATTAAATTTACAAATATAACCAATTTAACCAATTTAACTGTAATCCCTTGAGGAAAGGAGATATAGCATAATGGTTATAAAGAAAAGAACGTTAGTAGCTATTTATGTCAGAAAATCACGATTAAAAAATGATGACTCTCTTGAGATTGCAAGACAAGTTGAACTGCTTACGGATTACGCAAAAATTAATAATATGGATTATGAAATATTCTCCGAGGAGTGGAGTGGAGAGGATTGGGATAGACCTGAATTAAAGCGAATGTTTGTAAATTTAAAGAAAAATGTCTATGATGGTGTACTTGTTACAGATCAGGATAGGCTGACAAGAAATAAGAAAGACTTTGAAACTTTTGTGGAGTTTGCTAAATCTGAAGGATTATTGCTCTACACACTAGATAAAATTTATCACGAGTGTTGATTATCCAAAATTAGACAGACTTATCCCTTGGAATGTGACGTAGTTTTTCAAAAA
>NZ_JBXDLD010000169.1:0-52129 GCF_056820425.1 Priestia sp. KCTC 13724
GTACTCCTTTTTTGATGTCTATAAAGTCTTGCGAGACATAGGGTTCAGATTATGAAATTCATTCAATTATAGTATAATATGAAAAAAGAACATTTGGCAAAATATTTTTATTTTTTCAAACAAAAATATTGTCTTACTCTCTACATAAACAGAGCTCTTTTCACCCCGAAGTATGAAAAGAGCTCTTTAAATAAACTAGCAGATGCAGCTGCATCCAATAATAACCAATAAAATAAACAGCACAAGAATTAATGCAAATGAATTTCCTGACCCACAGTGGTGGTGATACCCCCCAACCGGATATTGACATTGATCATAACAACCATAATTATACATAGCAATCTCTCCTCATTCGTGATATTCGTTTAGCACATTGTTACTTTATGTTTTGAAAATGCGATGTGTATGTGCGAATACCCATTTTCACTCTCCTTTTTTCGTCTGTAAGCTCTTTGTTCCAAGAAGAATAAAACAAAAAAGTGTTACAAATAAAAAAACGGCCCAGTGCTGCTTCATGATTGTAAGTAGGAAGCCTACATATGGAAGATGATAAGAATACACTCCCATTATGCTTTCATCGGGCAAGTGGTTATTCGCTTTCATTACTATTAATGAATCTTGTTGATTAACTAGTACAACTCCTTCGGTATCTATATCTTGTGATGACTGAAACACAACCACTGATCCACTAGGAATTCCTGGTCCATTTTCTTGCTGTAAGGTTACAGTAAATCCAAAGAGAGCCGGCAGTAAACTCGCGACAATGAGGGTGAAAACAACAGCATAACACACAAGTACATACCGAAAGACGGTGAACCACACGCTTCCTTTCATAATGCAGTCACCCCTTTTCGTAAATTAGTAACTAAAATGATAAGACAATGAAATGCAGTAATAGAAGAATGAACCCAAATCCAATGAGCATGATTTTGAGCATCTTCTCATAAAACAACTTCATCCTCTTCACCTCTTTTACCTATAACCATTATTCATTAACGGTTATGCTTCATTCTATTCAATTAAAAGCAAGATGAAAGTTGGTCAATTGTTTCACAGCATAATTTATGAGTTTTAGCATATGTTTGGTTACGTATAGACATCTTTTTCCTACTCCGTATAACAGAGGAGCTGAACGCATGGCTAATTATTCATTTGACCAATACATTAAAAAAGCAATGAAATATGATTTTTTATCAAACTACTATAAATATAGCGATCCTTCCCGTCACATTGCTTATTACGAAAAGCATTTATATTATGTGCAGCAAGCAATTTTAGCAGGTAAAAATGCACAAGGGTCACGAATAGCTAAACCAATGGCTAGAATTTTCCACGCTTCTCCCGATGCACCGTCCGTCGATATTTATTTAAATGGCCGACGTATTATTAGGAATCTCACTTACAAACAAGAAACTGATTATTTACCGTTAGGGGACCCGGGTCGCTACACAATCTCAATTTATCCTGCTGGCCAAACCGAAAAACCTTTACTCACAAAGTCGTTTACGTTTGAAGGGAACCAAAAATATACGGTTGCTGCCGTAAATAATTTAAATGAGCTAGAATTACTTTTTATTTATGATGATAGTAAAGTTCCAGATGGCGAAACAAAAATGAGGTTTATTCATTTGTCTCCTGATGCACCAGCAGTTGATATTGCTGCTCGGGGTGGAGACGTGATCTTTTCTGACGTTACGTTTAAAGAAATTACTAAATATCTAGGATTATCTCCAATGTTTGTACAGCTTGATGTACGCATAGCAGGAACAGATGATGTTGTTTTATCTATCCCACCTCTCAGCCTGCGTCCAAACCGAGCTTATACCGTTTATGCTGTCGGCTACGCACAAGGAAATCCTGCATTAGAAGCCTTAATTTCACAAGATCGCTAACACAAAAAAGCTCTCAGTAATAAACTATTACTGAGAGCTTTTTTGCTATTCTTTCTTTGAAATTAACTTGACTCGTATATCATCATTTTCTAAGTCAAACTTCTCAACTTTCACATTAAAATCTGTTTGAAGCTCCATCTCTTGAAGAGCCACATATACAGACTCGCTCTTCGGATCAATTGTCACCCATTCAGGAAGGTTAAAATTATTATTAACATAGCGAAGTACTGTTTTTACCGGGAGCTGGATTTTTCCAATCGATAGTGTTTCTTGTTCAAGAACAATATCTCCATTATCTTGCACTTCAGGAGTAAAGGTCATTCGAATATCAATATCGTCCCCAAAAACCTCGATGGTTCCGTCTAGCTGCACAACATCTGTTAGCGTGATATCGTAATTAAGAGGCTGATTATTAAGCTCTCTTTTTAAGTATTTATCAATAAGTATATTTAAATCTTCTTTTTTAGCTAAAATCGTTAGTTCAGCATCTCCCTCTATTTCACCAGACTTCAGCGGTGTTACTTCATCAGCCGGTTGAAAAATAAGACCAATGATTATAACCGCTAAGAGAAGGTTAACGCTTAATAATCCAATAAATAACCATTTCCACTTCTTCATTTCATAAGCTCCTTACTCGTTTCCGTTCAGTTCTTCTTCCCGTGCTTTCTCTTTGTTTTGTCCCAATAAAGGATCTTCTTCTTCCATTGCATCGCTAATACGTTCCGCCATTAATTCATACCCTTTTTTATTAGGATGAAACTCATCTTTTCCTAAAAGATTGTCAGAAGAATCGTAAAAGACATCATCAATTTTAACATATGTTACGTTTTCATAATTCATTGCTACTTGTTGACTTGCTTGGTTCCATTCATCAATTACAACATTAATCTCTTTCATATCGCTTAGCGTTTTAAAAAATGGATTATAAAATCCTATTAAGTAAATATGTGCATTTGGATTTAGCTTTCGAATTCGTTGAAAAACCTCATTTAAACGTTTTTCATATTTTGATTTTTC
This sequence comes from Priestia sp. KCTC 13724, assembly GCF_056820425.1. Classification (NCBI taxonomy): domain Bacteria; kingdom Bacillati; phylum Bacillota; class Bacilli; order Caryophanales; family Bacillaceae; genus Priestia; species Priestia sp. KCTC 13724. Next base: position 2,910 of record NZ_JBXDLD010000169.1, read on the forward strand.
TGTTTCAAATGTTTTAATTGAAATATCGTAAAAATAGTCTCTCACAACTTTCATTACGTCGTTACCGCCAATTGTAACATAAATCATATCTGCTCTTGAAACTTTGCTCGCAATTGATGGATCCTTTAATCTTGCCAACAGCTGGTCCGTACGGTTTCCTTTTTTACCCAGGTTAGAAATTGTTACATTTTCCACTTCGTTTTTCTTGGCAATATACTGTTCAATAAAAGGTACGTATCCACCTTTTTTGGATTCATCTCCTATACCTTCCGTTAACGAATCACCTATCGCAACAGCTTCTAATTCTACAGGGAAAAAGCCCTTTGGTATTTGTTCCTTTTCTGTAAGCTGCACTTCTTTTTGATCTACAACGTCTTCTTGATTGACAAGAAAGGTAGGCTGAGAACAGCTAGCTAAAGTGACAGAGCACACGCTTGCCACGATTATTTTTCTCCATTTTTTCATCACAACACCTACTTACTATGCTGTATTCTAATTGTCGCCTTACTTGACTAGATTTACTATAGCGCATTTATATATCTTTATATAGTAACATACATTGTCAAGGAAGGTCTTTCCCATGCTTATAGTATATGTAGAAAAATGGATAAGAATGTTTATTCTAAAAAAAGGTAACCATGAATTAAAATACAACTTTTAACTCATAGATACCTTCTTTTTACTTACTTAACGTTTTCATATCTTTAATAATTTCGTCATACGGAGTATCTCCCACACCACTATAAGACTTCATAACGGTACCTTCTTTGTCGATTAAATAAAAAGTTGTAGCATGGATAACTTGCGGATCATTTTCTGGCTTTTTAACAACAGCTTTAAATTGGTCCAACGCAAATTTTTCGATTTCTTGTTGTGTATAACCCGTTAGAAAGTGCCAATTCGAAAGGTCCGCATTAAATTTTGCGGCAAACTCCTTCAGTTTATCGGGTGAATCGTTTTCAGGATCTACGCTAAAAGAAATAAAGTTGGCATCGAGTCCCTCTTCTTTCACCATTTTCTGAAGCTTAGCCATATGAGCAGTCATTGGTGGACAAACCGTTTCACAGTTGGTAAAAATAAAGTTAGAGACCCAGACCTTCCCCTTAAGATCATCTAGGTTAACTTCTTTATTCTCCTGATTTGTATAAATAAAAGAATTGAGCTTCCAGTTTAAAGGGTCTTTAATTTGTGATCCACAAGCTGCTAAAACGATAACTAAAACCAAACACAGCAGCATAAGCTTTTGATTGTTGTTTTTCAATATTTCCCCCTCCGATACAATGGTTTACGTTTTATATGCTGGTATTGAAACAATAAACGTAGATCCTTTTCCTTTCTCACTTTCAACAGTAATCTTGCCTCTCATTTCTTCTACAATTTGGTATGATACCATTAACCCAATCCCTGTCCCTTTTTCTTTTAATGAGTAAAAAGCTGTTCCTAGTCTCTCTAACTCTTGTTGGGTCATTCCTTCACCAGTATCTTTAATTGCAATATGAACTTGATTATCTTTTACATTAATAGACACAGAAAGCTTTCCACCATCTTGCATAGCTTCAATACCATTTTTCATAATGTTGAGAAGCACTTGGTTAAATTCATTCTTATTGCCTCGAACGTATGCTAACTGATTCGTTTGAATTTCAATTTCAATATTGCTTGTTAACAGTGCATATGAAGATAATAAATCTACTAAACTTGTTACGCTTAGGATGCAGTCAATGATATCTACTTCTTTTACCCCTGGACGTGCTAAGGATAAATAATCATTAATAATAACCTCGGCTCGATCCATTTCGCTAATCATTAAATGAATATAACCTATCTCTGCTTTTGTTAGCTTTTGGTTATCTTGAAACAGCTGTAAAAAACCTTTTACCACGGTCATCGGGTTTCGAATTTCATGTGCGACAGATGCAGCTAGCTGACCAATTGCATTCATCTTTTCTGCACGCTGAAGCTCCTTTTGAAGTTTCGTTCGTTCCATAATAATTTCAAGCTCATCCAAAGCTTTTTCCAAGTCTCCACTAGACTCCAAACTCGGTTGTTTTACTGCTAACTGCTCTTTTGTAGCAGCAACCTGCTGAAACAAATGCTGTAACCTTTGGGTCATTACATTAAACTGCTGGCTGATTTGACCGATTTCTGAAGCATCTTTCTGCTGCAATTTAACTTGAAAGTTACCATGACTAACCGATTTAATACCTTCTACTAGTTCTTTAAGAGGAGCCATAACCACGCGTAGACCCCAATCTTGAATAAAAATAATAATCGTAAATAGAAAAACAAGAGCAATAAATAGTAACGAAAACAAGCGCTGCTGATAGGTTGTCATTACGCTAGCATCAACATCAATTACAAGCATAGCAATGACTTCGCCTTTTTCATTTAAAATGGGAGAAAAGGCAGTAATCCACGTGCCAAACTGATCCGTATATGTATCTGTTACCGCTTCCGTTTTTTCTGTTTTCGCTTTCATAAAATGGGTATAAAACTCTTTTTCGCCATAATAAATCATGGAAGGTGTAAGCTGTTGACGCACCTTTTGATTAGCAGTAACAACTATTTTAAATCCATGATTTTCATAAGGTTCTACTGTAAATAGATGACCTTGTAAATATTCTGGACTTGCTTTATAAATACGCTCAAACTGTTTCTCTATCCCTGTTCGAGCTAAAGAGCTAGGTAAATTTTCTGCCTTAACAAATTGCGTAATCTCATTAGGAGATAACGTCTCTTTCCAAAGCTTTGTTGTCGTTAGTGCATTCTGAGTGAGTAGCTGCTTGGTCGTTACGTTTTGGAGATAGTAGCTAACCGAAGCTGTCCCAACTCCAACAATAATAACAATTAACATGGAGAACAAAACAGTTTTGTTAAACACGCTTAAGTTTCGAATATAATTTCTCATGTTTGCACTCCATATAGAAATTTTTGCTAAACATACGATGGTTACTTTCTCACTATTATAACATCTTTTCACCACTATTAACGTTGAAGTCTATATGATTTTTCCAACAAAAAAGTGACCTGCTCACCAGACAGATCACTTTCAGTTTATTCAGCAAAGTACATAAATCCAATCGCACCAACTCCTGTATGAGTAGAAATAACAGGTGTTGTTTCTTCAATTGTAAAATCTTCATAGCCACAGGCAGCAATTATCGATTCTCTTAGCTTTTGAGCTAGTTCAAATCCTTCCGCATGCACCAATCCGATTCCTTTAATTTGCTTACCTGCCGTTTCCTCCATGATTTGCTTTGTCAAAAATTTCACGATTTGAGAATGACTTCTAACTTTTGCAACAGGCGTATACACACCATCAGCAAGTGAAGCAATAGGCTTAATATTTAGTAGAGAACCAATTAGCGCTTTACCTCGACCAATTCGTCCACCTTTTATTAAGTTTTCTAACGTATCAACTACAACAAACAGCGTCGTATTACGGCGAATTTCATCCAAACGTTGGACAATTTCATTCATTTCACACCCTTGTTGAATCATATCAAGAGCTTCAAACACCTGAAAGGAGAGAGCTTTTGAGATATACATAGAATCCACTACGGTAATATTCCCATCTACCATCTTAGCAGCACTTTCTGCAGAACGTACTGTACCACTCATACCACCTGTCATATGAATTGATAAAACATCGTACCCTTCATTCACTAGGCGCTCGTATACTTCAACAAAGGCTCCAACCGCTGGCTGGGAGCTCTTTGGTAATACATCAGACCTTTTCATCTTTTCAATAAAATCACTTGGCGTTATTTCAACTCGATCTAAATATGTTTCATTATCAATATTAATCGATAACGGGACAATCTCAATACCATATTGAGCTGCTTGCTCTACGGTTAAATCTATCGTTGAATCCGTTACCACTTTAATTTTCATCATGAGTTCACCCCTACAAAATCCTTTGCGCTCATTATAGCATTGTTCTAAACTTGATTACAGTAATATTCTAAAGTACTTATTATCAAGCTAGTATAATACAATACAACTATTTCACGTAAAACATAAAAAAGTTGACTACGCCGAAAAATTCAGAATAGTCAACTTTTTCTCTTTAAGCATTATGTTTTAATGCGTCAGACTTAAATAGCTGTTCATAATCTTTCCATTTCAACACGCGTTTTAAATATTCTTGAAACGAGTAGGTTTTTTTCGGCATTGATTTCTTCATAATGTCTGTTATTAAGATATTTAACTTTACAGAGATCATAAACCGAAATGTGCTATCTTCCTCCAATACTGGAATATCAATAATTTTTACTTTTTGACCATTCTCATGTTTAAATTCAAGGCTTTTCAATAGCAAGGCGATCAACCCTCTTTTTACCCGTTTCTTTTATTATACATGGTAAACTAATTACTTGTCTTTCCATTTTTACTTTATTTTTAGAAAAAATGTCTCATAGACATCTTATTCGACGTACAATGAGACATTCCTTTGTAATGCTGTTATTTTATTACAGGTTATTGCATCAATCTTAAATGAATAAATGGAACAAGCTGCTTTCTTTATTAATTTCCGTATAAGGAAATCCTTTTTTATCCATTCGACTAATTAATGGATAATAATCTTCTTTATGTTTTAATTCGATGCCAACCAATGCTGGGCCGCTATCTTTGTTATTTTTTTTCGTATATTCAAAGCGTGAAATGTCATCATTTGGTCCAAGCACTTCGTCTAAAAATTCTCGTAGTGCTCCTGCTCTCTGAGGGAAGTTCACAATAAAATAATGCTGCAAACCTTCATACATCATGGAACGTTCTTTAATTTCTTGCATGCGACCAATATCATTATTCCCTCCACTGATAACGCACACCACTGTTTTACCTTTAATTTGTTCGCGATAAGAGTCTAAAGCGGCAATAGAAAGCGCACCGGCTGGCTCTGCAATAATCGCATTTTCATTATACAGAGATAAAATGGTTGTACAGACTTTCCCTTCAGAAACAATAACGATATCATCAACCACTTCTCGGCTGATTTCGTAGGATACGCTACCAACGGTCTTTACGGCTGCTCCATCTACAAACGGGTCAATGGCCTCAAGGGTTACGACTTCTCCTCTATCAAAAGACGTTTGCATTCCAGCTGCGCCGGCTGGCTCTACGCCAATGACTGCTGTTTTAGGAGAAATGCTTTTCACATAAGTCCCTACACCTGAAATTAGACCGCCTCCCCCAATACTTCCAAACACATAGTCAATTTCGTCTTCACAATCGTTAAACATTTCAACAGCAACCGTTCCTTGTCCCGCAATTACATCAACGTCGTTAAAAGGGTGAATAAACGTTCTTTTTTCTTCTTCACTGCACTGAATAGCTGTTTCATACGAATCATCGAACGTATCACCTGTTAAAACAATCTTTACATTGTCTCTCCCTAAAAATTTAACTTGGTTGACCTTCTGTCGAGGAGTAGTGCTAGGCATGAAAATTTTCCCGTCAATGTTCAAATGGCGACAAGCGTAAGCCACTCCCTGTGCGTGATTACCGGCGCTTGCACACGCAATTCCATGCTCTAATTCCTGCTTTGTCAATTGCTTAATTCGATTATACGCTCCTCGAATTTTAAATGAACGAACGACTTGCAGATCTTCACGCTTCAAGTACACATTACATTCATAACGCTCAGAAAGCACCTCGTTGCGCTGTAGTGGTGTATGTACAACAACATCTTTAATCATTTGATTCGCAATCATGATGTCCTCTAACTGTACATGTTTTGTTCGATTATCTACTTGTTGTTTCATAACCAACTTCCTTCCTCTTCCTACCTTTTTTTAATTTGTACATTATATCACATAAAATTTAGAAAAATCATTATTTTTAGTTAATCTTTTGATTTTTTTTAATTAGCATCTTTTCACCAGTATAGTAAACAGTAAAAAAGAAAGATAGAAAGCTGGTGATTAACATGGAGTATACGTTACAAAGCATTGATAGTGCCATTCCTTGTGAAGTAACTATTGATGATGATAACGGACGATACATGCTGAGGAATGCGGATACAAGTGGAGAAGTATTTAACTCAGCTTCTGAGCTTACACAGTGGGTCCAACAACATTGGAATGAACAACAATTTGTAAACCCAGAAGAATTCAGACAGTTAGTTCATCATTTACAGGAATTTATTGAACAAAAAAAGAGTTTGGGACATAACAAAAGATTGCTTCTAAGAGACGAACAATAGCTGTTCCAATCTTTTTGGTTTGTCTCAACACGTTCGTTCCATTGCGCTACGGCCACTCGCTTTCCGCGGGGAGGAACCTGAGCTTCCTCGCTGCGCTGCGGGATCTCCGTTTTCCCTCTCTTTCCCGCAGGAGTCGAGTGTCCTACGCTCCATTCCACCCTGTTTCCAACATTGTTTTCACAATCAACCAAAGAACCTGAACGATTAAAAGTGAGAAACTCTCAATCGTTCAGGTTTATCATTGGCTGAATTACTTATGTCCCAGCCTCTTTTTGATTGCACTTGATGATTATTATTTAAAGCTTGAACCGATGCTCTGCGATTGACCCAATCAATAAACATACTCACTTGCTATGGGTAGTTATTTCATTATGCACGTTCGTACACTGTAAAGTAGTAGGCATAAGGGTTTTTTTCATCCTTAACACCTTGCTTTCTTGATACTTCTCTCCAAACAGATGAATCAATTTCAGGAAAGTATGTATCCCCTTCAAACACCTCGTCGATATGCGTAACGTATAAACGAGTCGCCACATGCATAGTTTGCTCATACACTGTTGCGCCACCAATCACAAACAGTTCACTTTCTCCTTCAAGCGATACTAGTTCATCAACAGAGTGAATAACTTTTACACCTTCATGGTGATAGTCTTTATTTCCTGTTAAAATAACGTTGTTTCGATTTGGAAGAGGTTTACCAATTGATTCAAACGTTTTTCGCCCCATTACAATTGTGTGACCCGTTGTGGTTTGTTTGAAATACTGTAAATCAGCTGGCAAATGCCAAGGTAAATCGTTTTCTTTTCCAATCAAGCAGTTGTTGTCCATTGCTACAATTAACGAAATCATACGCTAACGGCCCCTTTAATGTGAGGATGCGGATCATACTCAACAAGCTCGAAATCTTCAAATTTAAAGTCAAAGATAGATTTGACATCTGGATTAATCTTCATTTTTGGTAGCGAGCGAGGTTCACGCGTTAGCTGAAGATTTACTTGTTCAAGATGGTTTGTATAAATATGAGCATCACCAAACGTATGAACAAAATCACCTGGTTCTAAATCACACACTTGCGCAACCATCATTGTCAGAAGCGCATAGGATGCAATATTAAAAGGTACGCCTAAAAAAATATCGGCTGATCGTTGATATAGCTGACAAGATAATTTACCGTCTGCTACGTAAAATTGGAATAAGCAATGGCATGGCGGCAGCGCCATGTTATCAACATCCGCAACGTTCCACGCGCTTATCATCAACCTTCTTGAATCCGGATTATTTTTAATTTGATGAATGACATTTGTGATTTGATCAATCGTACTTCCTTCTGGTGTTGGCCAAGAGCGCCATTGGTGACCATAGACAGGACCTAACTCTCCGTTTTCATCAGCCCATTCGTTCCAAATACGTACACCGTTATCTTGTAAATATTTGATGTTTGTATCACCGCTTAAAAACCATAATAATTCATGAATAATTGATTTTAAATGAAGTTTTTTTGTGGTTAAAGCAGGAAAACCTTCTTGGAGGTTAAATCGCATTTGATAGCCAAATGTACTAATTGTTCCTGTTCCTGTCCGATCTTCTTTTTTCGTTCCATGTTTTAATACATGTTCACATAAGTCGAGATATTGTTTCACTTCCGACACTTCCTTTTTCAAAAGTCTTTCTCTATTGTATAGGCGATTTTTTCTCATGTCTATGAGAAAGTGCAGGGTTTCTCATAGAAAAAAGCTGGGACATAACGAACTGATTCCTTCTGGGAGACGAATCATCCTGTTTCTAAACGATGTAGGTTGTTGTAAGAACACATTCGTTCGGTTGCGCCACAGACACTCGCTTTCCCGCAGGATTCAAATGTCCTACGCTCCATTCCACTCTGTTTTCAAAATTGTTTTCCGAACCAACAAAAAAATCCGAACTATAAAAAGTAGGTAACTTTAAATAGCTCGGATAGATCATTGGCTGAAATTCTTATGACCCAGCCTCTTTTCATCAATTAAATACAATTGTTCGATTACCGTAAACTAAAATTCGATCTTCTAAATGCCACTTTACTGCTCTTGCTAAGACGGTACGCTCAATTAAGCGTCCTTTTTTCTTCAGCTCTTCCGCATCATCTCGGTGATTTACTCGTTCGATATCTTGTTCAATAATGGGTCCTTCGTCTAGATCATCCGTTACGTAGTGTGAGGTAGCACCAATTAACTTAACACCACGCTTGTATGCTCGCTCGTATGGCTTTGCACCAATAAAAGCAGGTAAGAACGAATGATGAATATTAATGATACGATATGGATTCTCTGCTACAAATGTCGGCGTTAAAATCTGCATATAACGTGCTAAGATAATTAAATCTATGTTGTAGTCCTTCAATAATTGTAGCTGCTGTGCTTCCGCTTCAGCACGAATTTCTTTTGTTGCAGGAATATGATAGAACGGAATACCAAAAGATTCAACGACTTCACGCGCATCTTCGTGATTACTAACGACTACAGCAATATCGCTCATTAAATCACCGCTTTCCCATGCCCATAGGAGTTCTAATAAACAATGTAGCTCTTTTGATACAAAGACCGCCGTTCGTTTTAAACGATGTGCGTACGTAAATTTCGCTTCCATTGAAAATGATTCTGCAATTGATTGGAAAGCTTCTTCCATTGCTGATCCTTTTTCATCCAAGCGGTCGCATTCAAATTCAAAACGAATAAAAAATGTTCCACCTTCTGGATTGGTTGAATGCTGACTAGACTCTACGATATTTGCTCCTTGTTCAAATAAAAACGTAGATACAGCTGACACAATTCCAGGCTGATCTGAACAGCTGATTAACAACCGACCTCTGTTTTTATACTTTTCTTTGTATGATGTTACATGTTGCTCAATGTGCGATTTCATAAAGTTCCCTCTCTCTTTGAATGTACAGACTATTCTATCATTATAATGAAAGTCTACCGATTATCAAGCTTCATTCTTATTTTTAGAGTAAGGATTCGATTCTTCTCCATGCTGAAGCTCTGCTAGCTTCGCGTAATGAGGCTTCATACTATTCATAATATCTCGATAGACGGGCAGAATTTTTTTATATACTTCCACATTTTCAGGAATTGGCTTTAGGTGTGTAGTTTTCCCAACCATCTTCTCTACAACGTTTACCGATTCAACTTCATCAATTGCATAAAGGCCTAGTACGGCTGCGCCAAGACAAGAGCTTTCAAAACTTTCTGGAATTCTTACTTCTGCATTAAAAATGTCAGCCATCATTTGCTTCCATACTTCAGAGCGAGCAAATCCACCTGAAGCTTTAATTTCACGAGCAGACCCAATTAATTCTTCAAGAGGCTCTAACACCGTGTATAAGTTGTACATAATCCCTTCCAAAACCGCGCGAATCATGTGCTCCTTACCATGATGAAGAGACAGTCCGGTGAATGAACCCCTCGCGTCTGCATCCCATAAAGGAGCCCGCTCTCCTGATAAATAAGGATGAAAAATGAGTCCTCCAGCTCCAGGGGGAATCGTATCAGCCATTTTCGTAAGTAAATCATATACGTTAACATCTAAGCGTTCGGCAACTGCAGCTTCGCTTTTGGCCAATTCATCTTTTGCCCATCGTAAAATCATCCCACCGTTATTAATAGGGCCGCCTACAACCCAGAGATCGTCGGTAAATGCATAACAAAATGTTCGGCCCTCTTTATCTAGAACAGGCTCTTTTGTAACCGCTCGAACTGCTCCACTCGTGCCAATTGTAATGGCAATTTCACCTTGGTCGATAGCATCTAAGCCCAAGTTAGACAATACGCCATCGCTTGCCCCTATTACAAAAGGCGTGTCTTCATTAATTTTAAGCGTGTGAGCAAGTTCGCTTTTAATGCCTTTGCTCACATGAGTTGCTGGCACAATCGTGGATAGTTGCAAAGGAGAGATTTCTGCATTTGTTAACGCGACTTCATCCCATTGTTTTGTTTCTAAATTAAGCATGCCTGTTGCAGAAGCAATGGAGTAATCCACTATATACTCATCAAATAATTTATGGAATATATATTCTTTAATTGAAATAAATTTAGCTGTTTTTTCAAAGATTTCTGGGTGCTCATGCTTTAACCATTTAATCTTAACAAGAGGTGACATAGGATGAAGAGGCATACCCGTTCGCTTGTATAGTTCCATTCGTTGATTACAAAGCTTATCTGCATATGTAGCCGCTCGCTTATCAGCCCATGTTATACAATTTGTAAGTGGCTCACCACTTTCATCAACAGCAATAAGGCTATGCATCGCGCTGCTAAAAGATACAACTTTTAAATCTTCTTTATTTACCTTTCCCTTTGCCACTACTTTCTTAATTGTTGATAGGACAGCTGCAAAAATCTCATCTGGCTTCTGTTCAGCTGTTAGGGCATCCGGCGTATGAAGAGGATACCCAACATGATGTGACTCCTTCACTTTTCCATCAGCAGTAAATAAAACCGACTTTGTTGTTGTTGTTCCAATATCAACACCTATCATATATGTTGTCACTTTACTTAACACCAACCTTTTCTCTCTGCGTTCTTTATTTATGAGGTTTTCCTAAAATGATTTAAACCATGCTTCTGCAGACGAATTACACATTACTCTTTTTACCTGATGCCTTGCATTTAAAACATAAAAACAGGTTGGGATATAACGAAATGATGGCTTTTCCAAGACGAATTATGCCTTTTTTAAAGTATTAGGCTACAATAACCAGTTTGTTTCCTATCACTGCAGACACTCGCTTTCCTCGGGGAGGAGTTACGTGTCCTACGCTTCATTCCACTAGGTTTTTTCAACTTGTTTTTGGAATGAACAAAAAGATACCCAAACTATCAAAAGTCGTTAACTTCTAATAATTCGGATATCTCGTTAGCTAAAACACTTATGTTTCTGCCTCTTTATATTTAGACTTGTTTTATAACTGCAACTTCATGAAGCGCATTCCTTACTTCCCCATGTTCACTCGCATGTGGTCGATCTTCACCGTCATTGTACCCGTAATCAAACATACGATTTCGGTTTAATGCGAGCTTAGTCACAGATGGACGAAGCAAATCAAACAGTTCAAAGCGCTCTTGAAGCTTTGGAAATTGCTTTTGATATTCAAGTATTTCACTTCTAACACTATTCCAGAATTGATATTCACTTATTCCTTCTTTATTTTCAAGCACTTTCGCTAAATAACGAAAGTGACAAATAAATAAACCTGTTAGGATAAATTGTGTTAAGCCATCTGGTTTCTCGCTCCGCAATACAGCTTTTAATTCGGGCGTTAAACTTTGTAATTCTTTAAATGATTGATCACTAATATTTACGTCATCAACAAAATCTTTCATAATAATGCGGACTGGCTTACCTTCTTTTAAGACAAGAACTGTATTTTGACCATGAGGTGAGAACACCGTTCCATATTGATATAAGTAATGTAATAACGGCGGAAGAGTTGCGCTCATTAATGCTTCTACCCACTGTGAAGCAGATAAGGCAGACTGTTCTATATAAGACGATACCAATGCTTTACCCTTAGAGTCCACATGCAAGAGTGCTGCTAGCGTAATAGCTTGCTCTCCTTCTTCTAACTCTTGATAAATACTTTCTCTCCACACGACGCCAAGCATTTCTAAATATTGATAAGGAGCATCTTTCATTGCTGCAAATGTCGGATGGTCTACATTTAAAGTGGCTACTTCTCCTAACAAGCCCACTTTACATATGTCTCGCAAGAATGAATCATTGTCGCGAATGTCTTTTATATGCTTTGTTACCTGAGGTGCAATAACCGTCCGTTCACTCGGAAGACCTCGATATACAAGCGTATTTAAAATGCTCATTGGTAGCTTTACATGATATTTATTGCGATTTGTTGTATTAACAAATGTGCGAATTGACTGCTGCGGAAGATAATAATCATCTCCTTCCCCCATTGGGACAATGAGATTTTCCGCTAAATAGTGTGCATATAGAGGGATAATCATGTTCTTCCACTGCCATTCATGAACAGGTAGATAATAATAGTCTGCTGGTTGTAAACCTTTTTCCTGCAATTGATTTTCAAATACTTCTACTGTTTTTTCACCTAGCTCTTGTTCCATTACTTGTTGGAACTGAAGTGATGTGAGTGAATGGAAAGAGCTCACAGTTTTCGACACAGCAATCCATGATAACTGAATTTTTTGCTTTTGTTCCGGAGCAAATTTCATATAGTCATTATAGTTAAAACCAATTCTTCCTTTGTTATATGTAATCCAAGGGTGTCCCGTCATTTCACCTTCAAGCTCTGCGTAGTCAAGATTTGCTAGTTCATCAGCACTGAGACGTTCTTGTAAATGAAGATCAGCCACAAGGGTATGCATATACTCTTTAGCTAAATGTCCAGCTGTTGAAAACGACATTTCATCAAGGTCAGACAGACTAATTAATAGCTGTAGTGCTCTTGAAGAGTTAATCAGCATATTATTTTCTTCTATATAAATTGTTTCTACTAACACTTCATAACTATCAAACAAGCGCTTTTTCGCTTCAAACCGATAGACAATTCCACGAGGGTCTTTCCATTCATACAACGAGCTTTCCTCGTTTACCTTCACCTCGTGTGGAGTAATAATATTTTCATACATAAACTCCTCTAACATTTTAGCAAGCAATTGATTATTTGCTTTATTCCAGCGCTCTTTTGTAAATACCGTTAAATTCGTATCTGTTATTTTCATCCTTTATTCTCCTCCGGTTTATAGAATTTTAACCTCTGCTGAGCCATGATAAATGATAGAACTGCTGCCAGTAATACCATTCCACCACCAATAAGAGGTATATGTAGCTTGCCATTTTGAACAAGTATTAGCGCAAGTAGCGGCGCTAAAAGCAAGCCAACATTTTGTGCCGTTAGCATCCAACTATAATAAGAAACCGTCTCCGCATTGCTTTGCTTAAACAGATAAAGATCGATAATTAGGTAACTTTGAAATACAAGTAGTAGAAGTGAAAAAGCTAGAAACATGGAAAAGCTGCTGCTTTCACTCAACATCCATTTACAAATGGATATACTAACAAGAGCATAGACGCTTACTTTTTCAATCTTCCACTTTTTTAAAAGCAACCCCCAAATTGGTGTCATAATAATGACGACTATTCGACAACAAATAATAAATAAGGATGTTGCCTGTAAGCCATTAACTTGAAAGAAATCTGTGAAAAATTGGGGGTGAAAAGGTGACAGAAGAACTTCTGACACCACCGTCATAAATAAGCACGTAAATATAATCCACGAGCGAATCATTTTACTTTACACACCAAACTGTTGAAATACATTCTTACTATAAACTTTATAAATTTCTTTTCCTGCAATTTGATTAATAATAATCGCATTCCGGTAAGGACCAAGCCCTAAATCTGGAGCTCCCACGCCGTGTGTATGAAGTTCTCCATTTTGAATAAACAAATTGGCTTCAACGGGTTGAGTCCTGACTTTGAACTGCTCATCAATTTGCAACTGCCCACTTTCATCAACTAGTAGATGAGATTGTAAACTTTCTAAGCATGATGGAAAGCTGCTAGCATATCCTGTAGCCATAATAACAACATCACTTTTCAACTCTTTCACTTCATCTTGCTCATATTGATAAAGGGTGAGTTTATAGCCAGTTTCTTCTCGACTAACACTTTGAACCTCCGTTAGTGCTTGCATATGAATAGGAGAAGCTTTTCCACCAACGGTTCGTTCATACAAATGTTCATAAATGTCAGCAATCGTATCAAAGCTAATTCCTTTATATAAGAGAGCTTGATTTTTTAACACATCTCTTTTTTTATCCTGATTTAAGTGATAGAAATAACGCGTGTATTCTGGTGAAAAATGCTCTAACCCGAGCTTTGAATACTCCATTGGATAAAACCCTTTAGACCTTGTATACCAATGGAGTTCATAGTTGTTTTCCTCTTGATGTTGCAACAAGTCATACACAACTTCAGCGGCACTTTGCCCAGAACCAACGACCGTAATATGACGAGCTTTAACTGTTTCATCACGATTTTGCTTATAGCAAGCCGAATGATAGAATCGATTATTTTGCAAATCTTTAAAATCAGCTGGAACGGTTGGATTTGTACCTACCCCTACTACTACATTTTTCGTGTAGTAAGCAGTTGATTCACCATCTTCCTCAACTATTACTTTATATAGCTGCTCTTCTTCTATTTCAATTTTCTGAACCTTACTGTTGAATTGTAGCCCTTTTAACTGACTAGCCACCCATTGACAATAGTGATTATATTCAGTTCGTGGAATATGAAATTTTTCAAAGAAATAAAACTGATACAATCGCGCATGCTCGTGTAAATAACGTAAAAAGCTATACGGGCTGGACGGATTAACCATTGTCACTAAGTCCGCCATAAACGGAACTTGTAGCGTAGTTCCTTCTAAAAGCATACCCGGATGCCAGTTAAACTGAGACTTTTGATCAAAGCATTTATATGAGTATTCTGTTTCTTCTAATAAAGCTGCTAGGCCAAGGTTAAATGGCCCAATGCCCACTCCAATAACCTCTAAAATTCTCCTTGAATCCATGCGTTCCACCTACTTTCAAACACTTCTTGTTGACAATAAAGAAGCATTGCTGTTTTATCAGGAAGATCTACCGTCTTTAACTGTTGAAATCCACACTTTTCAAAAACATAAATCATCTTTTCATTTCGAATATCCGGTTCAGCCATAATACGCTTGGTTTCTGGCACTTCAAACATTCTCTTCATGAGCGTTAGCATTAATGGATAAATAAACCCCTTGCCAAGATAATTTGGCTCGCCAATCAATAGATGAATGCCTTGATCTCCTTTCTCATAGTCATAATAATGACGAATTAGATCTTGGGAGACGATATACGACTCCCAGTAGCTCATCGCTTGCCCATCTATTTCACCAATTAATAATTGCTGATGTTTGTTCGCTAAAAAACGTTTTAAATGAGAGGCATACTCGGCTCTTGGCTTGTCCAAATTCCAAAACGGAATGACGTGGTCTTGATGCATCCAGCTATGCAAGCGGTCAAAATCTTGTTCATACGTTACATAGCGAAACGTAATTTCTTTTTTTGTGTTGGTATCCCATACTGTAATAGGGTAGTCACTTTGAGCCAGTACCATCATTTATATACACCTTCTAGAACCGCAAGCGGATTCGTAACGTCTACGTAAACAGATTGTGTTTCTAGACTTCCAACTAGTTCATCCATATCATGAACGCGCGTTAATAAATTGGCTTTGCAAGGCAAACTCTCTTGAGAAAGCATACTCTTGACTAGATTTGTATGATCATTCTTTGCATATTCTGAAATGACCGTACGCATCTGTTCAATCAACTTGCTTTCTTCAATTAGTCCACTTGTACCAAAAGCATTAATTAAACCAAATAAATGATTAAAGATAACATAATAACGGAATCTTTCTTCAGCAACCGCATCATCACAAACTGTATCGCTCATCTGATTCAAGTCTTTGACAAGCTTTTTGAGGCTTTCTTGTTTAGAGCGCATAAAATAATATCCTTGGTTATCACGATAATAAAACGCTTGTGGATAGCCTTCTTTTGTCAATTTGATAATCGAGTTTTGTTGATGAGCTTCAAGCGCAATTCCTTTTTCTGTATACAGCCACATCATTGGCTTTAATGAAATGTCTAAATACTGCTTAAACCAATCTTGACTAACAGCTTCCAGTGATCGATTTTCAGCTTTGGCTAAACGATGAACAATCTCTTGAAGCTGTGTATGATGACGATACACATGATCTTGACATAAACTCGCTAAAAGAGTCGTTGAATCACCTTGTGAGCCTTTAAAAGGGTTTTCTCGAATTACAACCTCAAAGCCAATCTCTTCTTCACCAAGCGTTACGTATGCAAAATCTTTAATAATGTGAAAAGCAGGATGATAAATTTGTAGCTCTTCTTCTAAACCAGCACGTAAAAGTTCCGTTACCTCTACACCTCGGTACAGCTCTTTTCGTTTGTTGACTCGAAGTGAATTTGTAATTTTTACTGGTATCGAAAACTTATACATGACGTCTGCGCTTGAGTTATATACAGTTCGTACAGAAGAAGTAGGATAAAACGCTTGCCCTTGAGGACCTAGATATGAAAGTCTCCCGCTTTGAATCCAATCACAAACTTCTGATTTCCCAAGTAAATATCTTGCTTGAAGTGGATGCATTGGAATCAATACATTCTCATCGTCTTGGCAATAGTTAGTTTTGAATTCATCTGATACTTCTTCATCTTCTACCAACTGCTTTTTAATAACTAACCTTGCTTGTTCCAGCGCAGACCCCTCTTTGACCAATGAAGCTTCTGCGTAAAAATAGTGTAGTTGAAACTTCCCCTTTAGCTCTGGAGCAAATATTGTTTCTTCTTCAGGCAAAATGCCTTGTCTGCTTTTTGGGGTTGGATGAAGCTGATGTCCAATTAAAAGTGCTTGTTCTGATTGTAAAAAGCTTTTATCAGCCCCGTAACACTCTTGAAGTTCCGCTTGTCTCACTTCGATAAATTGCTTCATATTTTCGTAGCTTAATAGCACGCGAACAATCAATTCGTTTATTTGAAGCAAGTCTTCCGTTACTTCTTTCATTAGCAGCGCTAATAGCGTTAACAAATCTAGCTCCTGGCGCTGATGACCTTCTACTTGGTATGCCATTTGCTCGTTTAATAAATGACGCCCTATTAGAGAACGATAATAAGCTGGGAAATAGAGCGTGACGGGCTGCTTTTCCAGGGTTAAAATAAGTTCTTCACCTTCCCCTACTTTTATCCATTTCCCCTTTCCTGTTTCTCTGACATAGCAGTTCACTACATTTTGCATTGTAATAAAATTAGCTGATTGTTGCGCATTCACTCAATGCTTCCTCCTTCTGCTCCAACTCGTTTCCAAGCTGAATCACTTCTTTTATAAGTTGTTTTAGGTTCTCTAACTCAATCATTGGATTCAACATTGTTACTTTTAAACATGCTTCTTGGTTTACTTTTGTTTTCGCTATAATATACGTTCCTTTTTCATATAACTGCTGCTGGATCATTGTATTAATCTTATTTTCAATATACTTTTGATTTTCCGCACTTTTCGCTATCCTTTTACACTGATACTTAAATACAACAGCGTTCATCATCGGTTCGTTCATAACTTTAACCATTGAATTTTCTTGTAAGTATCCAGCTAGCTGTCTCGCATTTTGAATAGTTTGGTCAATCAATTTACCAAAGGCTGATGTGCCCATCATTTGAAACGTTAGCCAAACTTTGAGAGCATCAAACCGTTTAGTTGTTTGAATACTACGGTTAACAAGGTGAAGATGCTCATCTTCTTCTGGATTTAAGTAATCTGCATAAAGCTGAATATGCTGAAAAGCTGTTTCAGCTTTCACAAAGAAAGCACCACAGCTAATGGGCTGATAAAACCATTTATGAAAATCAATCGTAATAGAGTCTGCAAGCTTTAACTCTTGAACTAGGTGTCTATTAGCTTTTGAAAACAACAGGCCGCCTCCATACGCAGCATCGGCATGAACCCACATATCATAAGTTGCTGCCAGCTGATGAATATCATGAAGAGAATCAATACTTCCAAAATCAGTGGTTCCAATTGTGGCTACAATAGCCATCGGAAGCTCTCCACTTTCTTTCGAAAGCTCTACCTTTGCACATAAATCATCCATGCACATCTCGTAGCGTTCATTTGTTTTAACTGGAATAACTGCATTCATCCCTAAACCAAGCTGCGCAGCGGATTGCTGAACCGTAAAGTGCGCTTTTTCAGAACAAAAGATTCGCAGTTTATTTGCTTCAGGGGGTAGACCTTCTTCTTGTACATTTGCTTTAAGCTTTCGCTTACAATAATCATTGCGAGCTAGTAGCATCCCCATATAATTTGACTGCGTGCCACCGCTTGTAAATACGCCACTTGCAGTTTCTTCATAGCCGATTTGTTTAACGCACTCTTTAATAACTGCGTCTTCTATATAAGTCGCAATTGGACTTTGGTCCCAAGAGTCCATCGATTGGTTGAGAGCTGTGATAAAGACTTCTGCGACCAAAGCAGGTATAGCTGGTGGACAATGCAAATGCGCCATTGCTCCAGTATGAGAAATATGCAGAGAATGCCTTAAAACAAGCTGTTCTATTGACTTTTTCAGTTCTGCGAACGCACGTCCATTTTCTTTGAATGTCATTTCATCATTAAAGTGTTCAAAGCGATCTTCTAGCTCCCAATGATGATAAGGCTTTTCAATTGTTTCATAATAGTTCGAAATCATCTCTATAGACTGATTCATTAACTGCTTATACGTTCTTACGCTTTGATTGTCCTTAGATAGAAACCATTGTTGATAATCTTGTTCCATCTTACCTTGTCACCCACTTAGCTTCTGCTGCTTTTACCGCTTCTTTAAAGCGCTCTAGCACATCATCAGCCTGAGCTTGACTTAAAATTAAAGGTGGTAATAAGCGAATGACTGCTCCATGTCTGCCTCCAACTTCTAGGATAACCCCTCGCTTAAAGCACTCTTGCTGAATCACCTTCGCTAGCTCTCCATTTCCGGGATGGGTTCCAATCTTATTTGCCGGCTTAGACCAATCGATGATTTCCACTCCAATCATTAACCCTCGACCACGAACATCTCCAATAGAAAAGCTATCGGACTGGATGGCTTTTAACTGCATTTGCATGTATATTCCAAGATCATGCGCATGTGCATCTAAAGCATGCTCTTTCACAAAGCTAAGCGTTGCTTTTCCCGTTGCCATTGCGAGCTGATTACCACGAAAAGTTCCAATATGAGCACCTGGTTCCCACTGATCCAACGCTTTATCGTATACAACAACAGATAGTGGTAAGCTACCCCCGATTGCTTTTGACAGCACAAGAACATCGGGCTCAATATCAGCATGCTGAAAAGCAAACATTTTACCCGTTCGACCAATTCCAGTTTGCACTTCATCAATAATTAACGGAATTTGACGCTCTTTTGTGATACGACGAAGCTCTTTCAACCACGCGATAGGAGCAGGTACTGAACCTCCTTCACCTTGAACAACTTCAACTACAATTCCTGCTGGTTTAACAATACCGCTTTCTGGATCGTCTAATAAGTTTTCAATGTATGTGCTAATTGCTTCATGACCACCTTCACCGATTCCAAAAGGACAACGATATTCGTAAGGATAAGGTAAGAAATGTGTATCTGGAACTAAAGCATGAATGCGCTCTTTAGGGCTTGTTGTTCCGCTAATACTTAATGTGCCGTGAGTAGAACCATGGTAGCCGCCTTGGAACGATAAAATTGTGCGGTTCCCCGTAGCCGTCTTTACAAGCTTTAACGCTGCTTCAATGGCGTCTCCACCCGTAGGTCCACAAAACTGCACTTTTGCTTTTTGGGCAAAATTAGCTGGTAAACTTGCAAACAACTCATCTACGAACGCTTCTTTAACCGGCGTAGTTAAATCTAATGTATGTAAAGGAATACGATCAGCTAGTACCTGTTGAATCGCTTCATGGACTACTTCATGATTATGACCAAGCGCTAAAGTGCCCGCTCCTGCTAAACAATCAATATACTCTTTGCCGTTCATATCTGTGATGATGGCTCCCTCCGCTTTTTGAATAGCAATTGGAATTCTTCTTGGATAAGATCTTGCATTCGATTCTCGAAGTTCTTGCTGTGAAAGTAACGCTTCGTTTGTAGATTGATTTGTTATTGAAATAGACATGAATAATCCTCCTATTTATTTAAATGATAATGATTTTCATTACTAATTACATGTATAAGGATAAATGATAATGATTTTCAATGTCAACTAATTTTCTAAAAATATGCATTTTTTCCTAAACTCATCTGTGTTAACTGGCAGTTTTTAATGCTGATTCTACTAAAAAAAGTGCTACTTTACTTCGTAGCACTTTTTCTCTTATTGCATTTTATTCATAATTTCTTTTGCTTTTTGCACACTTTTCTCATTTATTGGCTGTGTATATTGGCAATTAACTCGTATACCTGCTCCAATGCATACTTCTGTTAGATTGGTAACCGATAGAAAAGCCTGTAAATTTTCTGGTTTTAACCCCTTGGCTCCGACAAATATAAGATTTTCGTTTCTCATTTGACGCAACATTTTTTTGATTTGTGGAATTCCGTTTAACGCACTTTTATCAGCTCCAGACGTCATAACCCGCTTTATTTCTGGATAATTCAATAATTTTCGAAGCCCTTCTTCTTGATTATGTAAGTCATCAAAAGCTAAGTTAAACGTCACATCCATTCCTTTAGAAGCACTTAGTAAAGCTTTTAACGCCTCTTCATCAATGGTTTTCTCTGACGTTAAACAGCCCAAGATTACTCCTTCCACTCCCAGTTTCCTTGCTTCTTCGATATCATGAACCATCGTTTGAATATCGTCTTCATTGTATTGATACGACTGATTATGAGGTCGAATCATTACGTATACAGGAAGGGTAATCGCTTTTTTTATTTGTTTAATTAACCCATAGCTTGGGGTAATGCCACCTTCATTAATACTCGTGCAAATACTAATTCGATCTGCCCCATTCTCTTGAGCTAGCTTTGCATCATGCAATGTCGTCGCAATCACATCTATCATTACAATAAACATCCTTTCTTCTTCATTAATCTAGAGCATAGTAAACTCTCTTCAATATCGTACCATGCTTGAAAAGATGTCTTTTTCCTTACGAACAAAAAACGTCAGGTATAACCGTTGAAAACTTGGTTATTTCTCATGACGTTTTTATTATAAAAATGCAACAATTATACTCTATAACTTTAGAATCCTAGCTTTTTAACCATTTTTATTAGAAGTATCCGGGACTTCGCTTATTCGCATTATGCATTGGATGCATAGGCATCATGGACTTAGAAGGCATCTGTACGTTTTCACCTTGTACAAGTGGTGCATTCATACTTTGATTCATTGCAGGCATCAAATTGCTAGGCTTCTGACCGCATCCACAGTCTGCTCCTCCTGACATCGACATCCCCTGCATTGGTGGCATTTCTGGCATCGGCATTCCCTGCATTGGCATTCCTTGCATCGGCATTCCTTGCATTGGCATTTCTTGCATTGGCATTCCTGGCATTGGCATTTCTTGCATTGGCACTCCTTGCATTGGCACTCCTTGCATCGGCATTCCCTGCATTGGCATTCCTTGCATCGACATTCCTTGCATCGGCATTCCCTGCATTGGCATTCCTTGCATCGACATTCCTTGCATCGGCATTCCTTGCATCGGCATTCCTTGCATCGGCATTTCTTGCATTGGCATTCCTTGCATCGGCATTCCTTGCATCGGCATTCCTTGCATCGGCATTTCTTGCATTGGCATTCCTTGCATCGGCATTCCTTGCATCGGCATTCCTTGCATTGGCATTCCTTGCATCGGCATTCCTTGCATCGGCATTCCTTGCATCGGCATTCCTTGCATTGGCATTCCTTGCATTGGCATTCCTTGCATTGGAGTTGGTAAACTTCCATATACATGTTTCATTTATAGGGCTCCTTCCGTTACTATTACCGTTTTAACATATTCACCTTTCTTTCCGTTCGAATTTCGTCCTATTAAAAATGGGCAACATATTAAAAATGGGCAACATATTAAAACTTGGGCAATCGAATTATTTATGTTTATACTAGATAGCAAACTATTGAAAGAAAGGACGTTTATGATGGCTAATCCAACCATTGAATCTCTCATTAAAGAAGTAAACCCTACCGCAATTTATTGGAATACTAACTATGAACCAGATATAAAACAGCAAGAGCAACTTTTAATTCGCCTCTGTGATGAGTATGGGATTACAGCTCGTCAATTCGAAGGTTTTTTACTAAAAGAGCCTTCCTCCATAAAAAAACAAACCCAAAAATGAGACTTTGTATCTATCGAAAGAACGTCTCTTTTGGGTTTTCTTTCTACCAAGAACTGTTTAGAATGAGGTATAATATAACATAGAGCCTATATTTTACCTTACGGAAGATTGGAGTGATTCTATGCCTGTTTGTTCATCTTGCGGTTATCAAGAAGAATATAATTTTTGCAGAATGTGTGGTACACCTGTAAAATATCAATTTAACGAAAACCAAGTGTTATCTTTTCATCAGCTAAAAGATCGAATCATTACAGATAATATGCGAGATTTAATCACCGTTGTGGGCCAGCATGGGCATTTAATTTATAACTCCCCTTCTCATTTATCCGTATTAGGTTATTTACCAACAGAAGAAGGACAGTCTTTAAACTTTAGCGTAATACATCCTGATGATATAGATCAGATACGACATAAATTAAATCAAGTGTTTTCATTAAAAGTTGAAATGAGTGCAGAATATCGTTTACTAAAAGACGACGGCTCTTATATTTGGGTTGAAGGGCGAGGGATTCCATCTGTAAAAGATAATCAAGTAACCTACGTTGTTATTACCGCTCGTGATATTCAAGCTCGTAAAGAAGCGGAAGAGCATTTAAAGCAAAGTGAAATTCGCCATCGCTTAATTCTCTCTCACACGCACGATTTAATTTGCGTAGTCGGAATCGATGGTTGCTATGAATATGCTTCACCCTCTTACCAGTACACACTCGGCCTTCTTCCTTGTTCCTTAATTGGGAAGGATGTACTTCTTCATGTACATGAAGATGATCATACAAAAGTAGCAACCGGAATTGAAAACATGAAGTTAACAAAAACAGCAAGTACTTTTCATTATCGAAATCTACATGCTAATGGCACTTCTATTTTGCTTGAAGGAAAAGGCGTACCTATTGTTAATGATGGAAAAGTTGAAGGTTTTGTGTTCGTCTCTCGTGATATAACAGAACAGCGAAAGCTTGAAGAAATGATGAGAAATGCTGAAAAATTATCAGCAATTGGGGAATTAGCTGCAAGTATTGCTCATGAAATTAGAAATCCTTTAACCACGATTAAAGGTTTCTTACAACTGTTTAGTGAAGAATATCAAAGTGCTCAGGATATTGCTTATCGTCGCATGATGCAAAGTGAAATTGATCAAATTGAACAAATTGTAAATGAATTTATGAGTTTAGCCAAACAAGAAGTTCGACCTTACGAACCCATTGATTTACTTGCTTTATTGAAAGATGTGACAAAACGTTTCTCCCAAGCTTTTATACACCAAGGCATTAAAGTGGTTTATGAATACAATACCGCTCACGGTAACTTTGTCATTCATGGACAACCCCATCAATTAAAGCTGGTATTTATACATGTCATTCAAAATGCAATTGATGCGATGCCTCTTGGAGGACAAATTACGGTCTCTTTTAACAAGATAAATCAACAGCACGTTACTATTCAAATTATGGACAATGGTTGTGGCATGGATGCTGATCGAATAAAAAAAATTGGTCAACCTTTTTATACAACAAAAGAGCACGGCGTTGGATTAGGCTTAACTATTTGTAATAAGGTTATACTTGAGCATAAAGGTACACTTAGCGTAACAAGCATGCTTCAAGAAGGTACAACAATTGACGTTATGTTACCGATTACACATGTTGAAGCCAATTCTATCTTAATGTTAAAACAGCTGAGAATATAAGCTATATTTGTACAAGAAATAAATGATAAGACCTATTGCTATGTAAAAGATAAGCTGTTCTGAAGGTTTCCCTGTTTCGTATGTGAGAGGCGATTTTATTTTCTTTCGTACAATGGGCCAAAATAAAGGCACACCTCTTTTTGAAAAGAAGTCGCCTATTACATGAAAGATATAGCCACACGCTATCCCAAACAACCATTCATATGAATATAGCTGATATAAATAAAAAATAAGTCCACAAACAAGAAGTGAATGTGTAATTCCACGATGCCCAAAAATGCTTTTAATTACTTTTGCAAGCCCAAACGATCTTCGTCCAACGTATGAGTTTGGCTCATCGATATCGGGGAGCAATGATCCAATGGCTATGCCTACGACGTATGGAAAAGTAAAAGCGACATCTGTCTGAATCGCTACTCCTGCACCGGCAGCAATCGATGTTGCAATATGTGTATGGTATCTCAATTTTGCCACCTTCTTTCTTATTCAACTTATGAACGAAAACTCAAAAACAGATACATACGTTCGCTCATGGTTAACTATAAGTGAAGGTGGCAAAATTGTCAAAGAAATCTCAAACTATGACACTTGCATACCGATTAAACCTACAGCCATGACTAAGAAGCCAATCAGTGCGCGCTTTCCATTTTGCTTTGCTTGTCCACTTTTATTAATGATGGCATACACAAATGTACAAGCATACAGTGCAAAAGTTAAAAATCCTAGTATTGTGACGTACATAAACATGTTTTTTCTCCTTTATCACCAGTGTATCCTTTTAGCATAGCTTCTTCGAAATAGAAAATCTAGCCTTTAGACAAAACTCATTTTATTTTTCTCATTCAACATGGTCATACTACTTAAAAAGGAGGAATAAAAAATGCATACAGAACAATTGCAGGATGTCTTTGACTACTATGGATTACAACCTTTATATCATAAATTTGAGTACTCGTTTAAAGCAATGGGACTATTTCAATCTATCCCCCGTCATATGATTGAAGACTTTTTGGATACTTACTCTTGTGAAACATTTGATACTTTTTCCTTTGAAGAGTTTTGTTTTTTGTTTTTAGACTTTAAACATTACGTTCAAGATGATTCTTCTTAGGATCTGTCTTTTTACTAAATTTGACTAAAAGGTCCTTTTTCTTTTAATAACTTTCTAGTATACTAAGTTTAAGAAACCGTTTTCATAACACTTAGTAAAGGACTGATACGATGATTACATTTTTACTTTCGTTTGTGCTATTACTCATTGGGTATTCGACTTATGGAAAAGTAGTCGAGCGCGTATTTGGAGTGAAAGATTCTCGACCAACTCCTGCCTATGCAATGAAAGATGGCATTGACTACGTACCGATGAATAATAAGAAGAATTCTTTAATTCAACTATTAAATATTGCCGGTGTTGGTCCAATTTTCGGACCTATTATGGGAGCGCTTTATGGTCCCGTAGCGTTTGTTTGGATTGTAATTGGAGCAATCTTTGCAGGTGCTGTACATGATTATTTAACTGGTATGATTTCCATTCGAAACCGTGGTGCTCATATTCCTGAATTAGCTGGAAAATTTTTAGGAACTTTTTCAAAACACATTGTAAACGTTTTCTCGATTTTACTACTCATTTTAGTCGGAACTGTATTTATTACATCACCAGCGGCTTTAATCAATGACTTAGCCAATGGAACCATTCCGCTGACTATCATTATCTTTGCTATTTTCGTTTATTATATTCTTTCTACAATTTTACCGATTGATAAAATTATTGGACGTATTTATCCAATCTTTGGTGCATTTCTAATTATCAGCGCAGTTGGTGTAGGAGCCATGCTTGTTGTAACAGGGGCACCTATTCCAGAGTTAACGTTTACAAATATGCATCCTGATAACATTCCAATTTTCCCACTCTTATTTTTAACGATTTCTTGTGGTGCATTATCAGGCTTTCACGCCACGCAATCACCAATTATTTCACGTACATTGCAAAATGAAAAATCCGGGCGCAAAATTTTCTACGGTATGATGATTGCAGAAGCTGCAATTGCAATGATTTGGGCTGCGGCAGCTATGAGTTTGTTTGATGGTCGTGATTTAAATAGTATTATTAACAGTGGTGGCCCAGCAGCCATTGTATCTGAAGTATCAACGTTGATGCTTGGTGCAATTGGGGGTACGCTTGCTATTATCGGAGTCATTATTTTGCCTATTACATCAGGCGATACGGCTTTCCGCTCCGCTCGTATGATCATCGCTGATTATCTGAATTTTTCGCAAATTAAGTTGCTGAATCGTTTAATCATCGCTGCACCTTTATTTGTTATTGCATTTATCTTAACTAAAATTGATTTCACGTTGTTATGGCGCTACTTCTCATGGGCTAACCAGTCAACAGCAGTCATTGCCCTATGGATCGCATCGATGTATCTCATTGTAAAAGGGGCTAATCATTGGATTTCAACGATTCCAGCATTGTTTATGACGATGGCAACGACAACTTATATTATGAATGCACCAATCGGATTTAATTTACCAATAACCGTATCTTATATAATTGCATTTGCAGTAAGCATTATCTTTTTATTTTTATTCTTTAAAAAGGCAAAACAAAATATCGCAAGCGGCTTGGAAATTGACTATACACATCCAAAGTCACCCAATCAAGCAGCTGGATAACAAAAAGGTAGCTCCCATATTTTCTGGGAGCTACCTTTTTTCACTTGTTAAATTAAAGTCCTAATGAGATGTATTTTACTTCTAAGTATTCCTCAATTCCAAAGTGGCTTCCTTCTCTACCAAGTCCACTTTCTTTAAAGCCACCAAACGGAGCTTGTGGTGTTGATGGCAGGCCATCATTTAACCCCACAATTCCATATTCAAGAGCTTCTGCAATACGGATTGCTTCTGAGATATTTTCAGTAAATACGTATGCTGCTAAACCAAATGGTGAATTATTCGCACGACGAATTACTTCTGCTTCATCTCGATAAGTAGCGATTGGAGCGATTGGTCCAAACGTTTCTTCATACATACAAAGCATTTCATCTGTAGCGCCTTTGACAACAGTTGGCTCTACAAACAAACCACTTCCTTTTGTTAGAACAGATCCACCAGTGACAACATCTCCACCTTTTTCTACTGCATCATTTAACTGCTTCTGAACTTTTTCTAACGCTTTTTCGTCGATTAGCGGTCCAATATCTGTTCCTTCTTCTAAACCGTTACCAATCTTTAGCTGTGAAACTGCTTGTGCAAATTGCTTTGTAAACTCCTCTGCAACTTTTTCGTGCACATAAATACGGTTCGTACATACGCATGTTTGACCAGCATTGCGGAATTTAGATGCGATAGCATTTGTTACTGCTTTATCTAAATCTGCGCTTTCTGTTACGATAAACGGTGCATGTCCACCAAGCTCAAGTGATACTTTTTTCATTGTATCTGCTGCGCCTTTCATCAATAGCTTTCCAACAGCTGTTGAACCTGTAAATGACAGTTTACGAACACGACCATCTTCCATCCAAGCTTCACCAATTGATTTCGCATCTCCGGCAACGACGTTAATTACTCCTTTTGGAATACCTGCTTCCGTTGCTAATTCAGCTAAGCGTAATGCAGTTAAAGGAGTTTGTTCAGCTGGCTTAATGACAGCCGTACAACCTGCCGCCAAAGCAGGAGCAACTTTACGTGTGATCATTGCAGCAGGAAAGTTCCAAGGCGTAATAGCCGCCATTACACCAACTGGTTGTTTATGAACAAATAAGCGCTTGTTCGGAGCTGATGCCGGAATTGTTTCACCGTATATTCGCTTACCTTCCTCTGCATACCATGATACAAATCCGTTCGCATATCCAATTTCACCTTTTGCTTCTTTTAATGGTTTTCCTTGCTCAATTGTCATTGTTTCAGCTAATTCGTCGGTATACTCTTCAATTAGCTGATGCCATTTCATTAATAATTTTCCGCGTTCTTCTGCTGTTTTCTTGGACCATTCTAAAAATGCTTCGTATGCTGCATCTGCTGCTAATTTTGCTTCTTTAGCCCCACCTTTGGCAACTGAAGCTACCACTTCATTTGTAGCTGGATTCACAACGTCGAACGTTTCAGACGTTTTTACCCACTCACCGTTAATATATAGATTTGCTTGTTTCATGAATGATCACTCCTTTAATTAATTTTCGCATCAACCGAGCTGTCGGTATCGTTTACTTGTATTTCTTCGTCATTGCTATGATAAACCCCTTTGTTCATCTTAATAAAGAAATATGCTCCGATAAGCGTCCAGCCTAGTACCATAATCCACTCATACGGCCAAATAAGAGCAGCTGGCATTCCAGGCATATATAATGCAATGAATCCAATGCTAAAGATGACTCCTAACCAACCGATAAAAGTTGTTTTTCCTGCTTTAAATGGACGATCCATTTGCGGTTCTTTTTTACGTAAAGCTACAAACGATAACGCAACCATTAAGTAAGCTATAACGATTCCTAATCCACCTGCATCTACAATCCATACAAGTGCAGGTCTGCCCAATAATGGAGCAAACACTGCTAATGCCCCTAAAAAAATGACCGCATTGGAAGGTGTATTATATTTAGGATGAAGGCGACCAAACCATGCTGGCAACATTCCATCTTGGGCCATCGCATAAATAACACGGCTTCCCCCGATAATAAATGCGTTCCAACTCGTCACAATTCCTGCAATACCGCCAATGATCAAAATTTTCCCGAATAATGGTGAATTAAACGCTGCCGCCATCGCATCAGCAGTTGCTAATTGCGAAATTTCTAGAGCGCCTTTATCTAATGCCATCCCTACGCCCAAAGCAATAAACATATAAAATACAATTGCAGCACTTACAGAAATAATTAAAATCTTACCAATTTCTCTTGCCGGTAAATTAGCTTCTTCTGCTACTTGAGGAATAACATCAAAACCAACGAATAAGAACGGTACCATGACTAGTACGGTCATGATGCCACCTGCTCCCCCAATAAATAATGGGTCCAAGTTCTTTGTATCTCCGTTAATCCCTGACCCAAAAATTAAAAGAATACCAATACCAACAATTGCGACTGTTAGTACAACCTGTAAAAAGGCCGCTGTTTTGAGACCAAAATAGTTGATGGCTGTTAAAATAATGGCTCCTACATTTCCAACTAATACCCACGTTAAGTAAACATCCCAGCCGTTGATTGTCCATAAATATCCTGTTTGATAATTAGGAATTAAGTAGTCTAGAACCGTAGGAAGCGCTACTGCTTCAAACGTTACTACAGATACATACCCTAAAACGATTGCCCATGAACCTACAAACGAAGCCTTTTTTCCAAGGCCTCTTTTTACAAATACATGCTCTCCGCCTACCTTTGGCATAGCTGATGCTAATTCAGCATAAGTAAGTCCTACAAAAATAACGAGTAATCCTCCAACTAAAAAAGCAATTAACGTTCCTAATGACCCAGCCGAATTTAGCCAAGTACCTGATAGTACGACCCAACCCCAGCCTAACATGGCTCCAATAGCTAAACATAATACATCGAATTTTGATAACACCTTATCCAATTGCTTAGGTTGCTTGCTCATCTCCTTCATCCATCCCCTCTAGATACTTCCTTATTTTTCGATTCGCTTGTGACTGACTAATCCCTAATTGCTCTGCAACTTTGTAAGAAGATTCGTACTTTTCATAAGCTTCGACCACCATTTTTCTCTCTATTTCTTCTACGACTTCTGGCAATGTACGATTGTGTTTATGAAATGAAAAGTCCTGTTCGAATGGTAAATCTTTTAGCGTTACTACATTGTCACTTGTAACGACAAGACGTTCAATCATATTTTCAACTTCTCGCACATTCCCCTTCCACTCCTGTCTACTAAACGCATCCAATGCTTTTGGTGAAAGCTCCACTTTGCGTTCATACACTGCATTAAAATGATTTAAAAACTGATAGACCAGCGGTAAAATATCTTCTGCCCGTTCACGTAAAGGAGGAATTGTGATGGGGACTACATTCAAACGATAATATAAGTCTCTTCGAAATAACCCTTTGTCCACCATCGCCTCCAAATCTTGATTGGTTGCAGCAATAATGCGCACATCTACTGGAATTGTTTTACTTGAACCGACAGGCCGAATGGTGCGGTCTTGAAGCACATGAAGCAATTTACTTTGTGCTTGTAACGATAGTTCACCAACTTCATCTAAAAACAAGGTTCCTCCGTTTGATAGCTCGATAATACCTTTTTTCCCTTCACGAAACGCTCCTGTAAATGTTCCACCTTGATAACCGAACAGCTCCGATTCAATTAGCTGATCTGGTAAAGCAGCACAGTTAATTTCATAATAAGGAGCACTCTTTCTAACACTTAGCTGCTGAATTAATTTTGCCACCCTACTCTTTCCAACACCCGTTTCTCCAAGTAAAAGAACGGTTGTATGAACAGAAGCAATTCGTTGAACAATAGCAAACACTTTCTTCATTGCTTTGCTATTGGTAACAATGCCCTCTAGCTCTACAGAATCAGACATCTCTTTTTGGTAACTCTCCAGCTGCTCTTCCATCTGTTCTACTTTATTTTTCAACTGCATTAAATCCGTTAAATCACGGGAATAGCTAATGACGCTTTTCAACTGCTTACTTTCATCAAAAACGGGGCGAGTCCGAACATGCAAATACCTACCTGAACTTGTTTTTTGCACAAGTTCTAGCGATGTATTGGATTCAATTACCTGAAGCGTCGCCGAGGGATAAAAAATCCCTATTTCTTGAAGCTCCTTTACGTGCTTTCCAATAAACTCTTCCGCTTTCAGATGGTAATTTTTTTCACACTGTGAATTTACCATCACGACATAACCTTGCGCATCCGTAACAAAAACTTCATCAAAGGATGACTCAAAGATATCGTAAAGTTCTTGATTCATATAAGACATATTCTCGCTGTTGCTCATTAACTAAATCACCTTTTCATCAAAAATAGTATTCATTCATTTTATCAGAAAAATTTGGTAACGAAAATGGTACTTCTATTAAGAGACAAAGGACAAGCGGGTGGCCTTTGTCTCACCATTCTTATTTTTATACATTCACGAGTTGTTGTACACTTGCAGCTAACGATTCTTCCACAATTTGCAGCCCTTCTTCAAGCTGTTCATCCGTGATGACAATCGGCATTAAGAAGCGAAGTACGTTGCCATAAACCCCTGCACTTAGCAACAATAACCCTCTTTTATTTGCTTCTTGCACAACTTTTTGCGTTAATTCTTTATTTGGCTCTTTTTTAACACGATCTTTTACTAATTCTACGGCGCACATTGATCCAAGACCGCGGATATCGCCAATTACATCATAGCTTTCGCTTAACTTTTCAAAGCGTGCGCGCACAATTTCCCCAAGAACATCACTGCGCTCGTTTAGCCCTTCTTCTTCAATAATATCTAATACAGCTAACGCTGCTTCACAGCCTAAAGGACTTCCGCTATACGTTCCACCAAGTTCCCCAGGATTAGATTCGTCCATAATTTCAGCTCGACCAATAACGCCACTAATTGGTACGCCAGCACCTAATGATTTTGATACTGTGATCAAATCCGGCTCAACATCAAAGTGCTCAATTCCAAAATAACGACCTGTTCGTGCAAAACCGGCTTGAATTTCATCTGAAACAAATAAAATTCCATTCTCTTTACATACGTTATATACTTCCTGAACGAAGCGCTTGCCAGGAACGATAAAGCCACCTTCTCCTTGAATTGGTTCCATAACTACTGCTGCTACTGTTTCAGGTGCTACTTCATTATTCAAGAAGTTTTTAAACTCTGAAATGATATAGTCCTCATAAGCTTCTTCAGTTAACCCTTCTGGTCTACGGTATGCATAAGGATAAGGAGCTTTGTATACCTCTGGAGCAAATGGTCCGAACTCAAACTTATACGGTTTTACCTTGCTTGTCATCGTCATTGTCATTAATGTACGTCCATGGAAACCACGAGTAAACGAAATGATGCCTTGACGTTTTGTATATTTACGAGCAATTTTCACAGCATTTTCCACTGCTTCAGCACCGCTGTTTAACAATAATACTTTTTTATCAAAGTTTCCTGGTGCAATAGCTGCTAATCGTTCACACAATGCTACGTATGATTCATACATCACTACATTAAAACCTGTGTGGATGAATCGATCAACTTGCTTATGAAGCGCTTCTTTTACTTTTGGATGTCCATGACCGACATTAATTGTTCCGATAGCACCAACAAAATCGATAAACGTATTGCCGTCAACATCTGTTACTAAAGCACCTTCTGCCTTTTCAGCAAATGTTGGAATACCGTAACTCACCCCTTTTGGCACAGCTTTATGTCTACGCTCTAATAGTTGTTTTGCATTTTTACCCGGAAAGTTTTTATCTACCTGACTGAATTGTCTGCTCATTATAATCTTCCTTTCACTAGTTAATTTCCTCACTCTTTTAATATGCAAGAAGCGTGCCAACTCTAAAAGTTTAATTTTTTCGATATTTCTGAACAATTTTCTTTTTCTATATAAGTCACAAATGACTCAACCAAGTCATTTGTGACTTATATAGACTTTTTATTCTTCTAAACTAGCTGTTGCCACGTTTATCCACTCCTCGCTATAATAAAGACAAAAGCTATATATTGCTAAGAGCATAATACATAGGGGGGATAAAATGCTTGAGGGATGGTTTTTGTGGTTCATTGTACTATGGGTTGTCATATTGGTTAGCTTGTTTGCAATCGGTGGCTTTTTTATGTTTCGAAAATTTTTAAAGCGGTTACCAAAAGAAGATGGAAAGTCAATTCTTGATTGGCAAGACTATTACTTAGAGCAAACGATTCACTTGTGGTCTAATGAACAAAAACAGTTATTGGAAACGCTTGTACAACCTGTTCCTGAGCTATTTCGCGACGTAGCTAGGCAAAAAATCGCCGGTAAAATCGGTGAACTTGCACTTCAAGAGCAAGCCCCAAGTATTACGGAAGATTTAATTATTCGAGGATACATTACGGCAACTCCAAAACGAGATCATAAGTTTTTGTTAAAAACATTAAAAGCTCAACGTATCGATCATTCTCCGTATCAACATTTATTTGAATAGACAAAAAAGGTGTCCCGTATGGACACCTTTTTAAATCATTTTATTCATCAAGTTGTGCTGCAGCTGTTGCTCAAGTTTTTTATACGAACGATACATCGCAATGCGCCATGGCACAATCATACCGAACGCTAAAATCCAAAACATCCCCCCAAGAGCACCTACATCGATTGTTGAGCTTAAATATAGTTTCATGACAACGCGAATGAGTAACAATGCAATAATAATAAAGATAAACGCTTTTGACTGTTTTAAATAAATATCATCATCACGCACTTCAAACTTTGATGTTTTTATTAGAAATAATGAAAAGAACAGGCCAACTATCAAAGCCTCTAAAAATTCAGCTCCAGTCACTCGAAAAACTGGAAAAATAAACATCAACGCTCCCGTACTCATAAAAAAAGGTGGTAAAATGATTTTTTTAGCATTTACCGGCTTTTCAGATGCTTTCATCCTCATAAAAATAATGAATGAACCCATTAAAACAGCAAAAATCGTGGAAGCATAAATCAAAGTAACCCCTTCTTTACTCATAGTATACTTCCTATTATAAAACAACTGCAAAAGAATGTGAAATCTTGTCTTACTTTAAATGCGAAGGGTCATTTTTCGGTTTCTGCTTAGATTTTACTTTTTGCTTTTTCATTGCTTTTAATAAGAATCCGCCTTTAAATTTACGAGGCTCGTACGAAATAATAAATGCTCTAGGTTCATATTCTTCTATAAAATCTAATAGCTCTTCTTCACGACTTCTTTTTGTTAAAATATCTAAACGATAACGTGCGCTATCTCTTCCTTCACCTTGATAGACCGTAACTCCAAAACCTTCTTGACGAAGGCGGTTAATTAGCTCTTCATTCTTTGTCATTAAATTCACTAAAAATGTCGTATAGCCAATCGCTAAGCGTGACTCAATATATCCACCTAATATAATACCAGCACCAAATCCAACAGCATATACAATCATAGCTACAATGCTTTGGTCACCTGAAAAGACGAGGGATAAACCAAATACATATACTAATGCTTCTAAAAAACCAAAAGCCGAGGCGTACATACTCATTCCTTTTACTAGGAAAATCGTTCGCAACGTTAAGATTGGTACATAAACTAGTTGCAAAATCAATATTAATATAATCTCTTTCACTTCTACACCTCTTTTAAAATACAAATTTTACGGTTTCATTGTATCACTCTCTATATCGTTAAGGAATACATAAAAATAAATTTTTATTAACAAAAAAGAGTTTGGGACATAACAAAATGATTGCTTCTAAAAGACGAACACTAGCTGTTCCCATCTCTTTAGTTTGTCTCAACACGTTCGTTCCATTGCGCTACGGCCACCCGCTTTCCGCGGGAGGAACCTGAGCTTCCTCGCTGCGCTGCGGGATCTCCGTTTTCCCTCTCTTTCCCGCAGGAGTCGAGTGTCCTACGCTCCATTCCACCCTGTTTCCAACATTGTTTTCGCAATCAACCCAAAAAAACCTGAACGATTAAAAGTTATGAACTCTCAATCGTTCAGGTATAGTAAGGACTGAACTACTTACGTCTCAGTCTCCTTCAATTTAATTAACTATTGTTTTTTTACTAGTTTAGCAAGCGCTTCATAGCTTCTAACACTGACGACTCCTCAAAAGGTTTTACAATAAAATCTTTTGCACCAGCCTCAATGGCTTCAACAACCATTTTTTGTTGTCCCATCGCAGAACACATAATAATTTTTGCATTCGGATCAACTCGCTTGATGGCTTTAACCGCTTCAATTCCATTTAGCTCCAGCATTGTAATATCCATCGTTATAACATCAGGTTGAAGGTCATGAAATTTTTCGATGGCTTCTTTACCTGTTTCCGCTTCTCCAACTACGTGGTAACCAGCATTCTCCATAATACTTCTTAACGTTGCTCTCATAAACTTTGCGTCATCTACAATTAGTATTCTTGACAATTATAGCCCTCCGTCTTCCCCTATCTACCTCTGGTCTTTTCCAACGAAACGAAATAGGACTTTTTACTTATTACTTTATCAACGATTCCAACTTTTTTCAAGCCACACCACTTCGTTATCTAGAACCCTGTAAAGCCTCCAAAGATGCTCGTTGTATAAATAATAATCTTGGTCATCCAGTCAAAATATAAAATGATTCCCATTCCAATCATTGCATATCCACCAGCGGTCATCATTGCTTTCATATGACGCTTTATCCAGTTCATTTTACCTATAAAAAACGACATGATAAAAAATGGAATTGAAAACCCTAGCGAATAAGCAATCATGTAGAGCATAGCTGAGCTAGGATTAGTAGCTGCTAGAGCCATAACAGATACAAGAATAGGTCCTGTACATGGCGTCCACCCTGCAGCAAAAGCCATTCCGATAAGAGAAGAACCTAACAAACCTGTAGGTCGATTAGAAAACTGTACTTTGCGATCTTTCATTAAAAACTTCGGCTTAAAGACTCCAATTGTTACAAGCCCTAAAAACACAATGAGTATGGCTCCCACTTGACGAATTAAATCTCCATAGTTCGCAAATAAACTTCCAATAAAAGAAGTGCCAAAACCAATTGCAATAAAGATTAAACAAAAGCCTAGTAGAAAAAAGGTTGTATGTAAAAGAGCTTTGCGCTGATGTACGTTTTTCCCTTCTTTCAGATCCCCTACTGAGACACCTGTAATATACGATAAAAAAGCCGGATACAGCGGTAGACAGCATGGTGAAATAAACGATAAAAACCCTGCTCCAAATGCTAAAAATAAATTCACATCAGCCATTTCTGATTCACTCCATTTGTTTAGAATCTGTTACCATTTTGTCATCAAAATGACTCATCTATTCCTTTTCAAAAAGTGCCATTATCTTGTATAATTAGGTAAAAGTTTTATTGAGAAGGGACCAGTTCTATTGCTGAAACAAAATATATTGTTAGAGATTGAAAAGAAGCGTGAAGAGCTGATTCGGGTCGTTCGAGTTAGTGGATTAAATTCTCCCCCTGCTATTAAGCATAGTCAAGAATTAGATCATCTACTAAACATCTATAATAACACTCCTTCACAGCACTCCGACACAACTTCTACTTAAGAAGTTGTTTTTTTATATCTCTCCACCAGCCTTTCCTTGATGGTTCTGGAGTCGATACATGCTGTAATAAAGACCTTGCTTTTCTAACAGCTCTGCATGAGTACCTCTTTCTACAATTTCACCTTTATGTAGCACTAGGATAGCGTCTGCATGTTGAATAGTAGACAATCGATGAGCGATTGCCACCGTTGTCCTATTTCTCTTCATCTTCGCTAAAACAGCTTGAATAGCATCTTCTGTCTCTGTATCAATATGTGCTGTTGCTTCATCTAGAACTAGTATTTTTGGTTTACGTACCATTGTGCGAGCAAATGATAAGAGTTGACGCTGGCCGCTTGACAATGTTGCCCCCCTTTCAACAAGCACTTCATTATAGCTTTTCGGTAAATCTTCAATAAAAGGTTTTGCCTGTACAAATCTCAGCGCTTCTCGTACATCTTCTTCTAAAATTAAAGGATCATGAAGAGAGATATTTGCTTTAACCGTATCAGCAAAAATAAATGAATCTTGTAATACCAAACCAATTCTTCTTCTAATTTCTTCTTCACTATACGTTTGAAGGGGCTGACCATCAATTAGGATTTCACCTTGCTTTGGCGTATAAAATCCTAGAAGAAGATTAATGATTGAGCTTTTACCACTGCCTGTATGTCCCACTAACGCTACCGTTTGACCTTCTTTTATTAAAAAGGAAATATTTGATAGAACGTTTGTCTTTCCATCATAAGAAAAGGTAACTCCTCTAAATTCTATCATACCTCGTTTAATTGTAGCTTGTGAGTCTTTCATGAAAGGCGGTGCTTTTTCACCTTCGTCCATTAATTCAAATACTCGCTTTGAAGCGACCATGGCTTGTTGGTACATTGAAAGGCGCTGCATCATTTCATTAACTGGCTGAAAAAAGCGCTCCAAATAGTTTACAAAAGCATATAACACCCCCACTTCTACTGGGCTATCTAAAACTGATATACCAAAGTAGCTAAGTACGCCAATAATTGCAAGAACATATAATACATCAACTGCTGACCTTAAAAGTAAGCCGTCTAACTTTAAATTACGTACACCAGCTTGGTAATGTGATTCGTTAATATCTCCAAATTCACGTCTTAGACGCTTTTCTTGTCTAAATACCTGAACAATCCCCATGCCTTGTAACGATTCGTGAATCTTTGCATTGAGCTGGCTGAGCTTTTCTCTTAACTGTGTATAATAAATCCCACTAAAATGCTGATATGTTTTCATTAATACGAAGATGAATGGTAAAAGCGCTAAGCAATAAAGTGCTAACTTCATATCTAAAATGAACATGGCTATAAAAATACCAATTAAAAAGACACCATTTTGAATAAATACCGCAATCACTTCGACAAACATTTCCTTAATTGCTTCCGTGTCGTTTGTGATTCGTGAAACCAGACTACCCGTTGGCGTTCGGTCAAAGTAGCGGAGCCCAAGCTTATGTACATGTGAAAACACGTCAATTCTTATTTGCTGAATAATGTTTAAAGCAATTCCCTGAAACTTGAGCTGCTGAAAGTATTGAATAACGACCTTGATCATGTTCAAACTTATATAGCCAACTCCTAATAAAAGGAGCGGCTCTACAGGAAAGTAACGCTCTGTTAAATACGTATCAATAAACACTTTAATAAGCATGGGACCTAATAAATCCGCTGTGGTGGCCACCAACAATAAACAAAATGCAAGCGCAAAGGATTTGCGATGGGGAACTGCGTATCTTACTAACCGCCTTAATACTTGTTTATTTTTCATGATATTCATAGCCTCCAGCTTCCACAATCTCTTCTAGCTGCTGCCTTGTATACATCTCTTGATACCACCCGTGTTCTTTTAAAAGTTCTTCATGCCTTCCCCGCTGAATGATTCGACCACCTTTAATGACCAAAATCAAATCTGCATGTGCAACTGCACTCAGGCGATGAGTAGTAATAACCGTTGTTTTATTGCGGCGGTGCTGCTTTAAAGATTTCAAAATAAGGGCTTCAGTTTTCCCATCAACTGCTGAAAGCGAGTCATCTAAAAAAAGCATTTGAGGATCTTGTAATAGTGCACGCGCAATCGACAATCGTTGTTTTTGTCCACCTGATAAAGAAACCCCTTTTTCTCCTACAATGGTTTCATATCCATCTGTAAAGCACGTGATATCTTCATGAACATGTGCCAATTGTGCCACTCGCTCTATATCCGAATGGGAAGCATTTTGGTTTGAAAAGGCAATATTTTCTCCTACTGTCGTTGAAAATAAGAAATGATCCTGGGGAACGTAACCAATACTATTATATAAAGAATCAAAGCTATAAGATTTAATGCTATGTTGATCAAAATAAATATCTCCAACCGTTAAATCGAATTCACGAATAAGAAGCTTTAGTAAAGTTGTTTTTCCAGCTCCTGTTTTTCCTACAATTCCAAGCGTTTGGCCTTCCTGTAAGGAAAAGTGAATATCTTTAAGAGCTGCTTCATCTGTACCCGGATACACAAAGCAGTCAATTTGTACCGTAATCGCTCCATTAGGGCGTTTTGTAATAGGTTTCTCACTTTCAACAATCTCATTTTTTTCTTGTAGTAGCGCAAAAACTCGATCATATGAAGCCCTTCCTCTTTCTACGATATTGAAAAGCCAACCAAACGCTAGCATCGGCCACACTAACAACCCAAGGTACGTAGTAAATGTAACTAGTTCTCCTAACGTGATCTCATTGCTTACGACCATTCGTGATCCAAAAATAAGAGCAAATAAAAAAGACCAGCTCACAATAAAAGAAATCGTAGGGTCAAATAAAGAATCAATTCTCGCTACTTTCATATTCTTTTGAACAACATCAGCTGATTGTCTCGTAAACATATCGACTTCTGAGGTTTCTTTTCCAAACGTTTTTACAACTTTTACACCCGTTATACTTTCTTGCACCTTATCGTTTAATGAAGAAAAAGCCGCTTGTGCTTCTCCAAACCGTTGATGTAACATTGTGCCATATTTATTCGTTAGCCAGGCCATTAAAGGCATGGGTAATAAGCTAATTAGCGTTAGCTTCCAGCTGATTGTTACAGCCATTGTTATTAAAACAACACTGCCCGTAATAACAGAATCCGCAAATGTTAAAACGCCAATTCCCGCTGTTTGTTGAATAGCTTGAATATCATTCGTTGCGTGAGCCATCAGGTCACCCGTACGTTTACTTTGATAAAATGTTTGATTCATTTTCGTGAAGTGTTCATACAACGTATTGCGCATTTGTCGTGCCAGCTTAACAGCAGCACCAAAAATCATAACTCGCCATATGTATCTCATACCATATGAGCCGACAGCGGCTGCCCCTAACAAGAGCACCATCTGAAGGAGCGTTTCTTTTGATAAACTTCCTTTTTCAATAGCATCAACTGCCCACCCAATAACACGAGGTGGCACTAGCTGAAGTAAAGCAACCGCTATCAAAAGTAAAATCCCTATGATATACGCTCTCTTTTCTTGCTTAAAAAACCATCCCAAATCACGAAATATATTCATAACCCCACCACCACCCCTGTTTTTTCTATATTTTCTAACAATTCAAACATTATACCACTTACATATTTTAACACAATCACATACTATCGTCAGTACATACTTATATTATATACGCGTAAGCAGTTAAAGCTCTTTATAACGCAACGATATTTGCGTTATCCCTTTCCCTCTTACAAATACTTAGTGTACAAAAAAGACACCCTTTAAGCTGAGAGTGTCTGTCCAATTAACCGTTATTTAATTTGGCTGTTCATCGCTTTCATCATTTGGTTAATCTTCTTCTGTGATGGTTTCATGCCCATTTGCATCATCATCATTTTTAACATTTGTTCATTAATTGGTGGATTTTTCTTAAAGTAGCTCATCATGTATTTACGAGCAATGAAAAATCCTAGCGCTACCCCAGCAAGCAATGCTAGAATACCAACTAGAATATATGGCCACATACTACAACTTCCTCCTTCGTGTTGTCTACCTTACAGTGTACTAAATCATTCGCCAATATACAATATTTCCAGACTAATTCCCTTAAATAATTACACATATTTTCTTGTTTTAACAGGCCTTAGCCATCCGTACTCTTCTGTCCCGTAATTAATTGCTAGATAGCACGCATCAAGCTTTCGCAGCACTTCAAAGAAAGCGGTCTCTGCATCAACATTTCCATCTCCTTCAATCGTTATACATCGACTATTTATTTTCAGCGAAGCCCGGCTTTTTTTGTGTGGGTATTCTAAAACAAAATGATCATTGTGTATAAAGAAGTGAGGGTATTGAGAAAATATTTGAAGTATCGCGCGCTGAATATATGAAATAGCAAGGGGTCTTGTAATGTATTCAACCTGCTTTTGAAGATATTGATCTTCTAAGCCTCTCTTCATTTTATAATCCACAAATAGTTGAAAAACAAGCTTCTCTCTTTGAAAATATGCTTTTGCTACTTCGTCTTCCATTAAATATACTTCATATGTTCTCATACTTCTCCTCCTTACTTTCGCCTTTTTATTTTTTTATTATAGCTTGTCCACATTGCAATGGTTGTCTATTGATGCAAAAATTCTTTTGTTTTTTTGTCGAAACAAAAAGAGTTTGGGACATAACAAAATGATTGCTTCTAAGAGACGAACAATAGCCGTTCCCATCTCTTTGGTTTGTCTGAACACGTTCGTTCCATTGCGCTGCGGGATCTCCATTTTCCCTCTCTTTCCCGCAGGAGTCGAGTGTCCTACGCTCCATTCCCCCCTGTTTCCAACATTGTTTTCACAATCAAACAAAAAACCTGAACGATTAAAAGTGAGAGACTCTCAATCGTTCAGGTTTATCATTGGCTGAATTATTTATGTCCCAGCCTCTTTTTTATCAATTATGCATTTAACATGCTTTTTACTCTTGCTACAACGTTATCAACTGTAAAGCCAAATTCCTTCATAATTATTTCACCAGGAGCAGAAGCACCGAAATGGTTAATGCCAAGAACTTGACCTTCGTCACCTACATAGCGCTCCCAACCTAATGTCGAAGCCATTTCAAT
This sequence comes from Priestia sp. KCTC 13724, assembly GCF_056820425.1. NCBI lineage: Bacteria > Bacillati > Bacillota > Bacilli > Caryophanales > Bacillaceae > Priestia > Priestia sp. KCTC 13724. The sequence continues at coordinate 44,017 of NZ_JBXDLD010000169.1, forward strand.
ACCTAAGCGCTTCTTCACTGATTTTGGAATAACACTTTCTTTGTACTCAGCTGACTGCTTCTCGAAGCGATCCCATGATGGCATGCTGACAACAGCTACTGAAACACCTTCTGCTTCAAGTGCTTTTTGTGCTTCTACTGCTAAGCTTACTTCAGAACCAGTTGCAAGTAGAAGTGCATCCGCCTGTTCTTTACCTGCTTTTGATACAACGTAAGCCCCTTTTGAAACACCTTCATAAGCAGTTTCACTCGTACCTTCAAGAGTCGGTAAGTTTTGACGAGTTAACACAAGCGCTGTTGGCGTATCTGTAGACTCTAATGATAAGCGCCATGCTGCAGCCGTTTCGTTAGCGTCTGCTGGACGAATAACTGATAGACCAGGCATTGCGCGTAATGAAGGTAATTGCTCGATTGGCTCATGTGTTGGACCATCTTCACCAACTGCAATACTGTCATGCGTAAATACATACGTAACAGGTAGCTTCATTAATGCTGCTAGACGAATTGCTGGACGTAGGTAATCAGAGAATACGAAGAACGTACCGCCGAATACTTTTACACCACCATGAAGAGCCATACCGTTAAGCGCTGCGCCCATTGCAAATTCACGAACACCAAACCAGATGTTGCGTCCACTGTAATCTTTTGCAGTAAAGTCTTCTGCACCTTTGATCATTGTTTTGTTTGAACCAGCAAGATCTGCTGAACCACCAAAGAATTGAGGAACAGCTTGTGCTACTGCGTTTAATACTTCACCTGATGAAGCACGAGTTGCTAAGCTTGAACCAGTTTCATATACAGGTAATTGTTGTTCCCAACCTTCTGGAAGTTTACCTTGTACAGCTAATTCAAATTGAGCGGCTAGCTCAGGATGTTTTTCTTTATACTGAGCAAAAACGTCGTTCCATTCTTTTTCTTTCTTTGCACCTTCATCAGCAATCGTTGCTTTAAAGTGTGCATAAACTTCTTCTGGCACATAGAAATCTTCTTCAAACGTCCAGCTATACGCTTCTTTTGTTAATTTTGTTTCATCTGCACCTAGTGGCGCACCGTGAACACCTGATGTTCCCGCATGGTTTGGAGAACCATAACCAATTGTTGTTTTTACTTCAATTAAAGTTGGACGAGAAAGATCTTCTTTAGCTGCTTCGATTGCACTTGAAAGCTCTGCTACGTCATTTCCATCTTCTACGCGAATTACTTGCCATCCGTAAGCTTTGAAACGACCTTCTACGTTTTCAGAGAATGAACGGTCTAAATCTCCGTCTAATGAGATGTCGTTTGAATCATAAAGCACGACAAGGCGACCTAATTTTAAGTGCGCTGCTAATGAAGCTGCTTCAGCTGATACACCTTCCATTAAGTCTCCGTCACCACAAATACCGTATGTAAAGTGATCAACGATTTCAAGTCCCTCTTTATTATATGTTTCGGCTAAATGACGCTCAGCCATCGCTTTACCAACTGCCATTGCAATTCCTTGTCCTAATGGACCAGTTGTTGCATCAACACCTGCTGTGTGACCATACTCTGGATGACCTGGTGTTTTACTTCCCCATTGACGGAAGTTTTTTAAATCGTCAATTGATAGGTCATAGCCTGCTAAGTGTAATAAGCTATATAGAAGTGCTGAACCATGTCCTGCTGATAAAACAAAGCGATCACGGTTAAACCAATCCGGATTTGATGGGTTAATATTCATAAACTTTGTCCATAGCGTGTACGCCATTGGAGCTGCTCCCATTGGCATACCTGGGTGACCTGAATTTGCTTTTTCAATAGCATCAATTGATAAAGTACGAATTGTTGCAATTGAAAGATCTTCAATACGTTGTGTCATAACTCTTCATTCCTTTCAAAACTATGTATATATGTAATCATACTAATGATTAACGATTTTGTACAATATTTGATTCGTTTTTTTTCGTACTTTTACATTTTTCGTTTCCAAACGCAAAAATATACAAAAAAAACTAGAGAAACTCATTTCCCTAGTTTTTGCACCACAGCAAACCATCGCCTTAGTGTAGACGCTTCTTTTTGCTATCTTTCAGTTTTTTAGGGGTTACGTCATTCCCTTTTTCATCAACAACTTTAATCGTATGAAGATGATTTGTCATTGATTGACGGAACGTTTGTAAATATTCTTTGCGAAGCTCTTGCTGTTCTTGTGCTTCAGCTTCTGTTAAACCTTCCGCCTTTGATTTTTTAGATAGTTGATTGATTCGTGCCATTTTATCTTTAGACAACATTTTGTCAGAACTCCTCGCTTTTTAATACAGTTTAAAGCATAATACAATACTACACATCTTACTAAATCTCTTGTTTTTTAGCAAGAAGCTCGCCTTGGTCGTCGCAGTACTCCTGATAGCGACGGTGTACAGTTGCTTTTGATACCTTATAACCAAAGCCTTTTAGCGTGACAGCAATTTCTGCAAATGTTAAGCCATTATTACGTAGTTGTACAATTTCTTCTATGGGAACTTCCTTTCGTTCTCTACCTGAGTTTACATGCTGGTTTTTCAAATTATGCTCCGGGTGATACCCATTAGCAACTGCTCTTTTCATACCTCGTTTAATTTTTGCATTATGTAATTTTCTTTGATGTTCTTCCACCAAGCTAATGATGTTTAACAACATGGAATCAGCTTCTGATAGCTGTAGCTGTCCCTGATGACTAATCGTGTAAATTGCTACTTTCTCTTTATTTAACGCGTGTAGTAAAGCAATCCTTGCATTTCCACGCCCCAGTCGTGTTTCATCCTGAATAAGCAGGGTAGAAACGTCTTCTGCTTTTAATAATTCTAAGACTTCTAATATTCCTTCTCGGTCAACTTCATAGCCGCTCGCTTTTTCAGAAATAACTTCACAAACTGTAAAATTATGCATCTTAGCAAGTTGCATTAACTCTTCTTCCTGCCTCTTTAACGATGTCTCTTGGGCTTCTTTATCCGTACTTACTCGACAATAGATAACTGCTTTCATCTTTCTAGCTCCCTTTCTTCATTTCCAAACACTAAAACCCCTACCATCGTTCAGTAGAGGACTCGTAGCTCTAGTTCACTTATCAAAAGCAATCTGATGATCACTTGCTAAATCAGATTTCAATACCGGAATATATAACTGATCTCCCGGAGAAAGCGACTGTGTAGATGGAACAGTTAGCTCATTCATATTTTGGACCCATTCTACAAATTCATTTGGTGATAAATTATGATGCTTACTATATTCTTGGGATAATTCCCAAATAGTGTCACCCTTTGCAATAGTAACAGTTGTATATTTTTCTAACTCCACTCTATCTGCTCCTAATAGCAACGTCAAGACATATGTAAGTGCGGCGATAACCACAAAAAAGGTAGTATAATGTTTAATAGATTCTATTAATGGTCTCATTTCAAATCCCCCTCAGAATGTATGTTCTCATTTTATTGCGAACATCCGTTTCTGTCAATGGGTTTTTTCGAACTTATGTTTGTATATTATATATAGCCATGATATAATTTATAGCAAAGAATAGCTAAAAATGAGGTGAAATGTATGAAGCTATCAAAACGTCAACAAGAAATACTAGATTTCATTAAGCATGAAGTGAAATTAAAAGGATATCCCCCATCTGTTCGCGAAATTGGTGAAGCAGTTGGTTTAGCATCTAGTTCAACAGTTCACGGGCACTTAGCTCGTTTAGAAAGTAAAGGTCTAATTCGTAGAGACCCCACAAAACCAAGAGCAATTGAAGTTCTTCAAGCAGAGGCCGATGTAAGCATTCCACAAAGTGCAGTTATAAATGTTCCTGTTATCGGTAAAGTTACGGCAGGCTTTCCAATTACTGCAATTGAAAATGTAGAAGAATACTTTCCGTTACCTGACAAGTACGCCTCTCCAGATGAGCAAGTATTTATGTTAGAAATTATGGGAGAAAGTATGATTGAAGCCGGTATACTAGATGGAGATATGGTCATTGTTCGCCAACAGCAAACAGCTAATAACGGCGATATTGTTGTAGCAATGACGGAAGACAACGAAGCAACTGTCAAACGTTTCTTTAAAGAAGATAATTTCGTTCGCTTACAGCCAGAAAACTCCACAATGGCACCTATTATCTTACGTCATGTAACTATTTTAGGAAAAGTCATTGGAGTATATCGCTCCATTCATTAAGAAAAGAGACTGAGACATAAGTAGTTCAGCCTCTACTATACCTGAACGATTGAGAGTTCATAACTTTTAATCGTTCAGGTTTTTTTGTTGATTGTGAAAACAATGTTGGAAACAGGGTGGAATGGAGCGTAGGACACTCGACTCCTGCGGGAAAGAGAGGGAAAATGGAGATCCCGCAGCGCAGCGAGGAAGTTCAGGTTCCTCCCCGCGGAAAGCGAGTGGCCGTAGCGCAATGGAACGAATGTGTTGAGACAAACCAAAGAGATGGGAACAGCTAGTGTTCGTCTTTTAGAAGCAATCATTTTGTTATGTCCCAGCCTCTTTTATGTTTTTTTTTGGTCAAATATAGGTATATTACTTAAAGAGCAATAATGAAAAGCATAAGGGAGGGAATTTCTCAGTGGATAAGTGGCAAGCAATGAACTCTCCTTTTCAAGATATTACACCGAATCGTGCAATAAACATGTTCTTGTTTCCTTTTTCTTTTAACCGAAAAGAGAAAAAAGATTTAGTTTCAGCTCTTTATGAGCATGAATTTGACTTTTTTTCTCTAGAGAATACAGATTTAGAAAAGAAATTTTATAGCAAAGACTATTTTGTTTCCCACGCTAGCCTTGATCAATACTTTCTTCCTTATATCGAATGTATTCTCTTTCCTCAATCACCAAAAGAAACAGGGCTCATTCGATTTTCAAAAAAGGTGAATCAAGAAATTACATTTGAAACAAAAGCGTCAACAATTCTAAGTGAAGTTTTGTCTATTGATATTTTTTTATGCCCATTTGAAATCGGTGTAATGACGATTCGTATCGAAGTAAAGGGAAACCATTATTCGTACGATGACGTCATTGAGTTTATGAATCATTTTCGCGTATTAGAGCCTAAATTAGCTGAAGAGCACGGAGCGACCATTACATACAAAAATAAAACCTATGATAAAGTACAAGATTATATTTTTTCAAACTTAACACCGTTTCTAAAACCTTACATTGAGCAAGAAACACAGCACAGCAAACATTTTGGAAGCCTGCCTTATTTTATTGATGAACGGATGTACGTACTAAGTTACGTAACCGTCAACAATGAACAGCCTATTAGCAGTGGCACCTTATTTCGAACTGGACAACTGAACAGCTATGATACTGGCGGTAAACCATTTATTTCAGCTAGAAACCAAGAATATATTGATGAATACAATGATCAACACGTCTACAAGCGATGGACGCCCGAAACATACTATGTTGTAACAGACCACGTTTTTTCTTGCATTTCACATTCAGCCGATGAAGAGACGAATCAAATGTTAATGAATCACCTATTTGGTCAGCACTACTATAATCTATTTTTACATTTCTTTTATAAAATTGTACTGTTGAAACTATCTTATCAATATTCGCAGCTTACATTTGAAAAAGACCAAAACGCTATTGAGCGACTCATCCGCTCTATCACACTCTTTTCAGGTAAGTACTTGTTTTTAGAAATCAGTTCTCGAACGGAAGGACAAGAATTTTCTAGACTTTTCAAAAAGACCTTTCACATTGATTCACTCTACCAAGAAGTGAAGGAAACACTTGGGACTTTATATCAAAATCAAGAAAAAATTGCAGGGAAACGTCATAATTATCTACTGTTGATTTTGACCATCTATACTGTGCTATCCGGTATTTACGGAATGAATTTAGTTATTGAAAGCTGGAATAAAAACCTAAGCTGGAGCGCAATAAAAGATTATTCATTGTTTGAGTACATCGCCTTTATCGTTGCTTTGTCAGGAATTACAATTAGCATTAGCTTAGGAATAAATGCTTTATATAAACTAATTAAAGACCGTCTTCAAAAATAACGAGCATAGGTTCTATGCTCGTTATTTTCCTTTCATCACTTCTTCTAATTTTAATCGAACGTTCGGTCCGTAAATTCCATCCACTTCTTTTGGCAAATAGACTTTTTGAAAGCGAGCAACAGCATTAGCTGTATTGGCTCCATAAATTCCGTCTATTCCATGATTAGGAGCGAACTTATTGGGATAAAAGTAAACGGAAGCAAGCGCTTTTTGGAGTACAAACACTGCTTCTCCTCTCGCTCCCTTTTTTAACATGCCTTTAGGTAGAGACGGATTAGAACTTTTCACAAATTGACTTTTCATTTGTTGAAAAGACGTTTTTACGGTACTTAGTAAGCTTGGCTTCGACTCCTTGACATACTGAAAAAAAGCAGCGTTCATTTCATTTAAATCGACATACGTTGAAATCCCGTCAACTTTCCCCTGATCGGTAAATTGAAATATGGTCCACTCTGACCAAGTAAATAGGTTTCCCGGGCAATCAAATCCTTCCGTTCGGTTACTGCTACTATAGCGAGCAATCCAAAGAGGATAATAGGAAAGCTCCTTTGTGAAGTATGTTTTAGCAAAGTGATACCCACTATATAACAAAGGCTGTACACCAGTATTTTTCTCCATTTCTTCTAGCCACGTTCGGCCAAACCTAGAGACAAACTCAGCATTTTTCCCTTTATTTACTTCTAAATCTAAGCATGAGGGAAAATCAAACTTCATTGACTGCAGCTGCTGCAAAAAGAAAGCCACTTCCTGTTTAGGGTCGTTGGTACAGTGTGCATAGTGATAAAAGCCGACAAGCAAACCCACTCGCTTAGCTTCAACATAATTCTCATATACCCTTGGATCTGTAAATGTTTTTCCTTCTGTTAACTTAATATATGCACCTTGCACTCCTGCTCGAGCCACTCGTTCCCAATCAATTTCCCCTTGATGATGAGATACATCAATAATTAATGGATTATGTACACTACGATTTTGCATATCATCACACTCCTGTGCTTTTGTATTACCCTAGCAGAAAAAAACATCCATGCAAAGCAATAACCACATTTGATTGTTTAAAACATACTTTTTGATAATTTAATACTTCACAATTGTTGTAATCCCATACGGTGTAAGAAAATTACGGTGACTTAGTTCTTCAACCCACTTTTTTTCATTCAAGTGATACACCCCTGTTTGATCTTCATAAGTCAAGCTACCCACATTGATCTTGATTGGTTCAGCAGCAGACAGTAGACGCCTTTCATATTCTGAAGAAGCATGCTGATTAGGAAGGTGCCATAGCTCTAATACATCTCCTTCTTCCATATACTTTTCAAGGTACAGTAAAAATAAACGGTTGTCCGCACCACGGATTTCATATAAGTACGGCAGTGTAAACAATCCGCCTACTTCTTCATACCAGCCCGTATCTTTTAAATCAAAAACAGCTAAATATATTAAGTCCTCTATTCGTTCAAAGTTTGTTTTTTTGTTGTATTCTTCGATTTCATCAGGAATAATAAATGGCTTATATGATGCTAAAAATGTAATTTCAGACATGGGTTGCCACCTCACATTTCATTAAATAGTGAAAAAACTCTTCAAGCGTTCCCATAAACTTGTCAACTCTGTCTAGGTGATAAAAAGCACTTGTGTTTTGAAGATCATTTAACCCGCTGTTTTCACTGTACAAATAGACCTTCTTTTCAAACGCAATTGCCCAATATGACTTCCCTTTCCTCCTGGAAGGATTAAAATAAAGAGGTCTGCGCGCTGCACTCCGTCTTTTTCACATTGCCCTATTTCTTTCAGCTCCTGAAAGGAAGAAGCTTTTCTTCAATAAAGCTAAAATCAATTGTCGCTTCAATTGTACGCAAAAAGTGATTGGCAGGAACTAAATCTTCTACAGAAACCATCACTTGTTCATCTCGATGATTTTTAAGTGCACCCATCATGTTTCATCAACTCCAGTCTTTTTTTATCAGTGTTAACACTGATAAAAAAAGACTGACATAAAAAAGGGGCTGTCTAATAAGTCCCTCTAAATAAAACAGGTGGAACGACCGATTGCCCTTGATGTGACCGAACACACTTTCGACCTCGACCTTACGACGAGCGTAGATAG
>NZ_JBXDLD010000170.1:0-13861 GCF_056820425.1 Priestia sp. KCTC 13724
AACTTAGTACTCAGCGAAATGTTATCTAGTTTTGAGAGAATAATCTCAAATCATGTCTGGTGGCGATAGTAGAGAGGTCACACCCGTTCCCATGCCGAACACGGAAGTTAAGTTCTCTAGCGCCGATGGTAGTTGGGACTTTGTCCCTGTGAGAGTAGGACGTTGCCAGGCTTTATAAGATTCCACAGTAGCTCAGTGGTAGAGCAATCGGCTGTTAACCGATCGGTCGTAGGTTCGAGTCCTACCTGTGGAGCCATTTATGGCCCGTTGGTCAAGTGGTTAAGACACCGCCCTTTCACGGCGGTAACACGGGTTCGAATCCCGTACGGGTCACCACTTAATTTTATACAAGAAATTTGGAGGATTAGCTCAGCTGGGAGAGCACCTGCCTTACAAGCAGGGGGTCGGCGGTTCGATCCCGTCATCCTCCACCATGAACATGTTGCCGGTGTAGCTCAACTGGTAGAGCAACTGACTTGTAATCAGTAGGTTGGGGGTTCAAGTCCTCTTGCCGGCACCATTGTTTTCTGGAGGGGTAGCGAAGTGGCTAAACGCGGCGGACTGTAAATCCGCTCCTTCGGGTTCGGCAGTTCGAATCTGCCCCCCTCCACCATCTTATTGGGCTATAGCCAAGCGGTAAGGCAACGGACTTTGACTCCGTCATGCGTTGGTTCGAATCCAGCTAGCCCAGCCATTAAGAGCCATTAGCTCAGTTGGTAGAGCATCTGACTTTTAATCAGAGGGTCGAAGGTTCGAGTCCTTCATGGCTCACTCTTATATGCGGAAGTAGTTCAGTGGTAGAACACCACCTTGCCAAGGTGGGGGTCGCGAGTTCGAACCTCGTCTTCCGCTCCAATTATTATTATTTCGTTTTGTTGGGGCCTTAGCTCAGCTGGGAGAGCGCCTGCCTTGCACGCAGGAGGTCAGCGGTTCGATCCCGCTAGGCTCCACCAATTACATAAATTATTCACCTCTAAACAACGGTTTAGAGGTTTTTTTGTCTCTTTTTAAGTTGTATATATATTCAGAAAAGTGTTGAGTTGAGCCATCCTTACTTTTAGCTATACAATAGGAGTATGAAAGATAAAAAGGGGAGAAAGAGAAATGAAAAATGTATCAATTATTGGTGTACCAATGGATTTAGGCCAAACACGTCGAGGGGTAGACATGGGGCCAAGTGCGATTCGTTATGCGGGAGTAGTAGAGCGAATTGAAAATATTGGTTATGTGGTTAAGGACGAAGGGAATATTGAAATTGCTCCTGCAGAAAGAGTACATAATGATTTAAAAACAAATTTAAAAAACTTGAAGGCTGTAGCAGATGCTAGTGAACGATTAGCGTCTAAAGTAGATCATGTTATTACAAATGGCAATTTTCCACTTGTACTTGGTGGTGATCATAGTATTGCTATTGGAACGTTAGCCGGTGTTAGCAAGCATTATGAGAATCTTGGAGTTATTTGGTATGACGCACATGGAGATTTAAATACGGCTGACACTTCTCCATCAGGCAACATACATGGAATGCCACTAGCAGCTAGTCTAGGCATTGGGCATCCAACGTTAACAAATATTTTTGGATACATGCCAAAAATTAAGCCTGAAAACATTGTGATTATTGGTGCACGTTCTTTAGATGAAGGAGAAAGAGAATTAATTAAAGAGATTGGCATTAAGGTATACACGATGCATGAAGTTGATAGACTTGGAATGGCAAATGTTATGGAAGAGACAATTTCTTACTTGAAAGATAAAACAGATGGAGTACATTTGTCACTCGATTTAGATGGTTTAGACCCTCATGACGCACCTGGAGTAGGAACACCTGTTATTGGAGGAATTAACTACAGAGAAAGCCATCTAGCTATGGAAATGCTAGCTGAATCTAACGTCGTTACTTCAGCTGAGTTTGTAGAAGTTAATCCCATCTTAGATGAGCGTAATAAAACAGCAACGGTGGCTGTTGCGTTGATGGGTTCTTTATTCGGCGAAAAATTACTATAAAAAAGAATCAGCTCTTGTTGTTGAAAACAAGGGCTGATTTAGTTTGATTGCTTTGTATATTGGTTTAATAGTGTATCTAACTCTGAGCTTAACCTCAGTACCTCTTTAGAACATAGAGATGTTTGTTGTGCAGTATTTAACATCATGTGGCGATGCTCTTCAATTCGTTCCAGTAAATTTTTCTCCATCAGCGACATTCCTCACTTTATAATAGTCTTTTACTTCATAAATATCCCAATTCAAAAAATCTTAAACATAAACATCAAATTTTTGTTAAAATAATTAAGCATGAATGAAACTTTAATTAGAAGTAAACGTATATATACTATCCCGCAATGGGCGGAGGTCACTTTTACATGGAGTTATTATTAAAGCGGAAAATAAAAAAAGTAAAAAAAGGCGATCAAGATGCGTTTGCTGATATTGTAGAATATCATAAAGATAAGCTCTATCAGCTATGCTATCGCATGTTAGGTAATCGTGAAGAAGCGCAAGATGCGGCTCAGGAAGCTTTTATTCGAGCCTATGTTAATATTCACAGTTATGACTCATCCAAGAAATTTTCCACATGGCTATATCGGATTGCAACAAATCTTTGTATTGATAAAATTCGTAAAAAGAAGCCAGATTATTATTTAGATGCAGAAGTAGCTGGAACGGAAGGTCTTAATATGTACTCACAGATTGCTGCAGACCAAGCACTCCCTGAAGATGAATTAGAAAGAGGAGAGCTGCAAGACTTAATTCAATCTGAAATTTTAAAGCTACCTGAGAAATATCGTACAGTTATTGTGCTGAAATATATTGATGAACTTTCTTTGAAAGAAATTAGTGAAATTTTAGAGCTACCGATTGGTACTGTAAAGACAAGAATTCATAGAGGAAGGGAAGCCTTAAGAAACAGACTTCGCCATTTGTAAGGAGTGAAAATAATGAAATGCTCAAGTTCCTATGTAAATCTAATCCATGAATACTTAGATGGAGATCTTACAAAAGAGAATGAACAGTTATTGAAGCAGCATTTACAGGAATGTGATGCATGCCAAGAACATTTTAAACAATTAAAGCGAACCATTGCTTTTGTTCAAAGCACTTCTCATATTGATACACCTATGAACTTTACGGCTAATATTATGGCAGGTCTTCCTAAAGAGAAGAGCGCTGTAAGAATGAATCGTTGGTTTACCAATCACCCATTTTTAACAGCAGCTGCTGTGTTTACGTTGTTAATGTCTGGGGCTACTTTTTCAGCATGGAACACTAACGAAGAGTTTGCAGTCTCTAAGCAGGATAACCTTGTGATTGAAAACAAGACTGTTATTGTACCGGCTGGCGAAGTGGTTAAAGGAGATGTTACTGTACGCAACGGTGATATAAAAGTAGAAGGAACGGTAGATGGAAATATTACAGTTATTAATGGTGATCAATACCTTGCATCTGCGGGGGAGGTTACCGGTGATATTGAAGAATTAGACCAAATGTTTGAATGGATTTGGTACAATGTAAAGAATGGTGTTAAAGACGCAGTTAACCTGTCAAATAATGAATAAAAACAAGTTCCCTTGACGGTAAAAATAAAGATTTGCTAAAGAATCGTCCCCGGTCATCACGACTATTGGACGATTCTTTTTGTAAATAAAAACCAATTGTTGTTATGTCTAACTAGTAGGGAATTTTAAATTTATGATATAATAAAAAAGTTATGTTTAATTGACTACATATAAATAGAGGAAGTGAGACGATGCCTTTTGGAGAGCTACCGATCTTCGCATATTTAGGAAATATAATCGATGTTCTCCTTGTTTGGTTTGTTATATATAAATTGATAATGGTCATCAGAGGTACGAAAGCTGTACAGTTACTCAAAGGAATAATCGTCATCGTTGTTGTACGCTTTATTAGTAACTTCCTGGGCCTAAACACATTACAATGGTTAATGGATCAAGCCTTAACATGGGGATTTTTAGCAGTTATTATTATTTTCCAACCTGAAGTTCGCAGAGCGTTGGAGCAATTAGGAAGAGGGAGTTTATTTTCTAAAACTAGCCTTCCTGAAGAGGATGAACGCGCATTAACAATTGAAGCTATTACAAAAGCTACGCATTATATGGCAAAGCGTCGTATAGGAGCTTTAATTTCGATTGAGCGAGAAACAGGAATGAATGATTATATTGAAACAGGTATTCCGCTAAATGCCAATGTTTCATCAGAGCTATTGATTAATTTATTTATTCCTAATACGCCATTGCATGATGGAGCCGTTATTTTACAGCGCAATCAAGTTTCAGCTGCAGCTTGCTACTTGCCACTTTCCGAAAGCCCCTTCATTTCAAAGGAGCTAGGAACTCGTCACCGAGCAGCTGTTGGTATTAGTGAAGTAACAGATAGTATAACGGTTATAGTATCTGAAGAAACAGGTGGTATTTCTGTGACAAAGAATGGTGAGTTATATCGTGAGTTAACAATTGATACGTTAAAAGAAATGCTTGAGAAAGAGTTGGTTAATACTTCAAGAGCATCTTCTTCAGCTCGTTGGCAATGGAGGTCGAAGAAGAATGGATAGATTATTAAACAATCCTTGGATCATGAAAATAGTTGCGCTTCTTTTAGCTTTGATGCTTTATCTATCTGTTAGCATCGATAATCAAGATACAAATACAATCCTTGGCACAAGTAAATCATCAGGAACAGGTACAGAAACCATTACAAATGTTCCTGTGGAAGTCTCCTATGATCAAGATAATATGATTATTAGCGGTGTTCCAGATACGGTTAATGTTACTTTAGAAGGTTCTAAAAGTGCTCTTCAACAAGAAAAGCTAAAGCAAGACTTGGAAGTATATGTGGATTTAAATAACTACGGTTTGGGAGAGCACCAAGTAGAATTACAACACCGAAATATTTCGGATCGTCTGGATGTTAAAATTGATCCGCAAGTCGTAACAGTTAGCATTGAAAATCAACAATCACAAGAATTTCCAGTAGAAGCAAGCTTTGATAAAAATCAGGTAAAAAAAGGTTATAAAGCGGGCTCTGCACAAATTAGTCCAGAGACGGTAACGGTTACTGGAGCTAAGAGTCAGCTATCGCAAGTAGCCTATGTAAAAGCTCTTGTTGAATTAGATAACGTAAGTAAAGATGTAAATGAACAAGCAGAGGTAGTAGCATTTGATAAAAACCTGAATAAGCTAGATGTAGCTATTGAACCAGAAGTAGTTAATGTTACAATCCCAATTGAAAATAGAAGTAAGAAGGTTCCGATTAGCCTTGAGCAAACGGGCACCTTAGGCGAAGGAATTGAAATTACAGATCTTTCTTTAGATAAAGATGAAGTAACCGTTATTGGTGAAAAAGACGTATTAGATTCTATCTCGTCAATTGATAATATCCCAGTCGACGTGACGGGGATTTCCAAAACTTCCGAAGTAAAAGTTGATGTCCCTGTTCCAGAAGGTGCAGATAGCGTTCAGCCTAAGCAAGTTACAGTGAGTGTAAACGTAAAAAAGCTGGATGAAGAAGAGGAAGAAGAAACTGACGCAGAAGAAACCTCTGTAGCCGAAGAAGAGAAAGATGGAAAAAAGTCGTTTGAAAGCTTGTCAGTGTCATTAAATGGTCAAAACTCCAAATATAAATATGAAATTTTATCTCCTAAAAACGGAGCGGTACGAGTTGACCTATCAGGACCACAACAACAGCTAAGAAATGTTACTCGAAGTGATATTGGTATATCTGCCAATGTCGCAAGGTTAACACCTGGTGAGTTTTCGGTTCCTATTTCTTTAACGGTTCCAAGCGGGATTGAAGGCACTCTTTCTACAAAAACGCTACGAGTGAAAGTTAGTGAAAGAAACCCTTCAGATGAAGAAGAACAAAACCCTTCTGAACCACCAGAAGAAGGCGGTAATAATAATCCGGACGAGCCTTCTGATCCGTCTGATAATACCGGATCTAACGAAGAGGATGAAGGTAACGTTGAAAACAATGCAAGTAATGAAGAAAGTGGCTCATCATCCGCAAATTAAATATACACAATGGACATAAAAGGAGAGAAAAAGAATGGGTAAGTATTTTGGAACAGACGGTGTAAGGGGTGTTGCAAACAGTGAATTAACACCTGAGCTTGCATTTAAAATTGGTCGTTTTGGAGGATACGTATTAACAAAAGATACAGAACGACCAAAAGTCCTAATCGGTCGCGATACGCGTGTATCAGGGCATATGTTAGAAGGAGCTTTGGTAGCAGGTCTTCTATCTATCGGAGCGGAGGTAATGCGCTTGGGTGTAATCTCAACTCCAGGTGTTTCTTACTTAACAAAAGCGCTGGGTGCACAAGCAGGGGTTATGATTTCTGCTTCACACAACCCAGTGCAAGATAACGGAATCAAGTTTTTTGGTCCAGATGGATTCAAGTTATCTGATGCTCAAGAAAATGAAATTGAAGCATTAATTGATAATCCCAAAGATGAGCTACCAAGACCTGTTGGTAAAGATCTTGGACAGGTAAATGACTATTTTGAAGGCGGTCAAAAATATCTTCAGTATCTGAAGCAAACAATCGATGAAGATTTTTCTGGCTTACACGTTGCGCTTGACTGTGCACATGGTGCGACTTCATCTCTAGCAGCACATTTATTTGCAGACTTAGATGCTGATATTTCAACAATGGGTGCATCTCCAAATGGATTAAATATTAACGAAGGTGTTGGTTCTACTCACCCTGAAGCATTATCAGCATTTGTGAAAGAAAAAGGTGCGGACGTAGGATTAGCTTTTGATGGTGACGGCGACCGACTAATTGCAATCGATGAAAATGGTGACATTGTAGATGGCGATCAAATTATGTTCATTTGTGCAAAGTATTTATTTGAACAAGGGCGTTTAAAACATAACACGCTTGTCTCTACGGTTATGAGTAACCTTGGATTCTACAAGGCTCTTGAAGCAAACGGAATTGAAAGTGCTCAGACAGCGGTTGGAGATCGCTACGTGGTAGAAGAGATGAAAGTACATCAATACAATTTAGGTGGAGAGCAATCAGGTCATATTATCTTCCTTGATTATAACACGACAGGAGACGGTATGTTGTCTGCGATTCAGCTTGTAAACATTATGAAGGCAACAAATAAAAAATTATCTGAACTAGCAAACGAAATGACAAAGTTTCCACAGCTGCTTGTAAACGTGAGAGTAACGGATAAACATCACGTAACTGAAAACGAGAAGGTAAAAGAAATAATTACCGAAGTAGAAAAAGAAATGGCTGGAAACGGTCGCGTTCTTGTTCGCCCTTCAGGTACAGAGCCACTTGTGCGCGTAATGGTTGAAGCACCAAGCCAAAATGAGTGTGAGGCTTACGTAAACCGCATTGTTGAAGTTGTAAAAGAAGAAATGGGACTAGAGTAGTTCATCATTCTATGCATAAGCAGTGACCACATGAGCTGCTTATGCATATTTTTATATTATGCCAATTGTACAAAGCGGCACGCAAAAAGGCCTGTTTTTACTATTGGTAATAAAGATAATTGACGATTTCTTATGCTTTGTTGTAAGATTAAATCTGTTCGTCTCTAGTTTACAAAAGGAGGGAATGTTAAAAGTAATTTAATATATGTAAAAGCGCCTGAACTAAGTCTGAGACGACAGTGGCTTAGTTGACGAGGAGGAGGTTTATCGAAGTATCGGCGGATGCCTCCCGGTTGTTGATTATCACAATCGAAAGCTTAATGTGAAAAACAAAGGGGTGACTCTTTGGACAAACGCATTAAGAAGATAATCGTTATTGTGAAGAAGGTAACGTTCTTCATTACTTTAAGGAGGATTACAATCTATGTGCGGAATTGTAGGTTATATTGGAACTCAAGATTCAAAGGAAATTTTATTACGTGGTCTTGAAAAATTAGAATATCGTGGATATGACTCAGCGGGTATTGCAGTTGTTAATGACGGTGGCGTACACGTATTCAAAGAAAAAGGACGTATTGCTGAACTACGTCAATCAGTCGATAATAACGTTGTAGCACCAGCTGGTATCGGTCATACGCGCTGGGCAACACACGGTGTTCCAAGCCGTGAAAATGCTCACCCACACCAAAGTCATAACGGTCGCTTTACGCTAGTTCACAACGGAGTTATTGAGAACTACGCAATCTTAAAGCGTGAGTATTTACAAGATGTTGAATTCAAAAGTGAAACGGATACAGAAGTAATCGTTCATTTAATTGAAAAAATTGCAAGTGAAGGATTAGAAGTAGAAGAAGCATTCCGTAAAGCGGTAAGCTTACTACACGGTTCTTATGCACTAGCATTAATTGATAATGAAGATAAAAACACAATTTATGTTGCTAAAAATAAAAGTCCGTTACTTGTTGGTTTAGGTGAAGGCTTTAACGTTGTAGCAAGTGATGCAATGGCGATGCTACAAGTAACAAACCAATATGTAGAGCTAATGGATAAAGAAACAGTAATCGTAACAAAAGAAGCTGTTACAATTAAAACATTAGATGGTGAAGTAGTAGCGCGCGATCCTTACACTGCTGAATTAGATGCAAGTGATATTGAAAAGGGTACGTATCCTCACTACATGCTAAAAGAAATTGATGAGCAGCCTCTAGTAATGCGTAAAATCATTCAGCAATATCAAGGTGCTGACAATGAACTTCATGTTGATGAGGATATTGTAAAAGCAATGAACGACTCTGATCGTGTATATATCGTTGCTTGTGGAACAAGTTACCATGCTGGATTAGTAGGAAAACAATTCATTGAAACTTGGGCGAAAGTTCCAGTTGAAGTCCACGTAGCGAGTGAGTTTTCTTACAACATGCCACTTTTATCTGAAAAACCACTATTCATCTTTATTTCTCAAAGTGGTGAAACTGCAGATAGCCGTGCAGTTCTTGTTCAGATTAAAGAGCTTGGTCACAAAGCATTAACAATTACAAACGTTCCGGGGTCAACTCTATCTCGTGAGTCAGATTACACGTTATTATTACACGCTGGTCCAGAGATTGCTGTTGCTTCTACAAAAGCATATACTGCTCAGCTAGCAGTACTTTCAATTCTAGCAGCAGTAACTGCACAAGCACGTGGCATTAAGCTTGATTTTGACTTAATGCAAGAACTAGCGATTGTTGCTAATACAATGGAAGTTCTATGTGACGATAAAGAAGAAATGGAAAGCATCGCTCTTCAATTCTTAGCAACAACGCGTAACGCATTCTTCATCGGACGCTCTGTTGACTATTACGTTGGATTAGAAGGTTCTTTAAAGCTTAAGGAAATCTCTTATATCCAAGCAGAAGGATTTGCTGGTGGAGAGTTAAAGCACGGAACAATTGCGTTAATTGAGAACAATACGCCTGTTATTGCCCTTGCAACACAAGAGCATGTAAACTTAAGCATTCGCGGAAACGTAAAAGAAGTAGTAGCGCGCGGAGCTAATCCTTGCATTATCTCAATGAAGGGCTTAGAAACAGAAGAAGATCGCTATGTAATTCCAAAGGTACACGAAACATTAGCACCTTTAGCAGCGGTTATTCCATTACAATTAATTTCTTACTACGCAGCTCTACACCGTGATTGTGACGTAGATAAACCACGTAACTTAGCTAAGTCTGTTACGGTTGAATAATAACTGATTAGTTTTTTAGATCATATTGTGTCTAAAATAAATTAAGGTTCCTTATATAAAATAAGCGTTCCTTAAATAAAATTAATGTTCCTAATCCGAAGGTTTTTCCGGTACTTTTCCCGGCAGACCTTCGGTTTTTTTTGTGTGAAATTCAGTGGGTATCCAATCGTAATCCAATCCCATGTTCAACTAAAATTCAATCCATATCCAGTCGTTTTTTTTCAATTCCGTATTCCCCAAAACCTTTGTCCAGTAAGGGTTCAGTCAGACTCCGGTTCTTTTTCAGTTGGTTTCCTCACACTATTGAATCGGTATCCTTTCCAGTGATTTTCCTCACACTTTAGAATCAGAAAGTCCTCAATCATCTACTCTGTATCCATCTATTCTGGAACGTAATTTTTTTATCAAATTCATTGCAAAATCGGTACAATTTTGGGTGAAAATCAGCAAAAAGGCGGGAACGTAATTATTCTATAACAGAAAATGGAAGGGGTAGAAAAAGGGGAGTGAGCCTTTGTGAGAGAAGGAGTTGAGGAGAGTGAGAAGGGGGACGGGCGTGGTAACGTTAATTTTCGATGGGGACATAGTAGACGTGCGAGGATTTTATTTAGAAAGGAAAATGAAAATCATGATTGTTAAAAAGTGCAGATCACGAATACAAAGAACAAAAAAATCCTCCTGATAGTCAGAAAGATTTTTTTATTATCAATATACCACATGAAAATGCTCACTGGCACAACCATGGCATGTATCTTTATCAAACCGATGTTCTACTGCAACTTTTCCCCCGCAGAATTGACACTTTCGATATTGTCTTTTTCTTGAATTTATTGTTTTCATAAGCAACTCATGGATTATTTCTTGTTGTTGCTCTTTATTTAATGACTGCAAGGTCTCCCATGATAATGAATGTTTTTTGTATATTCCTGGAACTGGAGATGGCATATAACCGTCCCATTGAGTAGCCTCATATCCAAATTCCAAGCTGTCGACTGTTGTCCGTAAATAGACCTCTGGTTCATCTGCAAATCCTTCTAACTTAAAATAAAATGGATAATCCTTTAATACTTTCTCATTTTCATTAAATGGATATTTTTCATATAGTGAGTTAATCCACTCACGTGTTCTTATCTTCAGTGGTTTCATATGGGTCAATCCTTTTTACTCGATTATTGGTCAATGAAATTATATCATGTGGAAACAAACAAAGCATTATGGGTAGATACTAATAATCTTCCTATCAAGATAAAAGTTGGTTTCCAAACTTGCAAAGGAGTCGGGAAGAGCAGCGGGTAGCCTATTTATTAAAGGAGAAAAGTTTTTGAATTGTGGTAAGATGGAGGAAATTAGGTAGAGAAAGTTATTAAAAAGGAGAGATAAATTCGGATGTTTATAAGTTAGGAGAAATATTATATCGTGAGAACCCCCAGAAATGGAATAAAGAGATAAAAGAAAAGCGATTTTTCTTAAATAAGGATAGTATCGAGCAAATCAACATTCAAGTTAATTTAGTGAACTCAGGAAAATTGAAATACCAAGACGGACATTATTAAGAACGATAAAAGAGTAATTCTGGAACTATATTAAGTAGCGAAATTACATAGAAGGAGCTTCATTAATTACACAAAAGTCAATTCTTAATGTATGGAATTGACTTTTTATTCTAATACATCTGCTTAGCGTATAATATTCGCGTTTTGTCGGCAGGGCCCCTATATATACTTCATAATCGATTGAGTTGGCTTTCCTTCAGGTTTTTATCAAGTTCCTCAGCTTACCTGCTCTTTATCTGTTTGTTAAGAACTTTTTAAAAATGCCTGTATACTTTTAACACCGGCCTTGTTTGCAAAGGAAAATTATACTTGCAGAATGCAACATATTTATCCGTTTGGAAAGAAAACAAAATTTATTTTGTTAAATGAGACAAATGCCTAGTCTAGGGACATAAGTGAAACATACCATAGAATTGTAAATTGGTTTTAAAAGGTATTTAACCTCATTTAACACGCGATATTGCTTCTTTTTTTAGAAGTGAAAAAATTTAAAAAGGGTGATAAAAAAATGGAAGCCCAAACAGAAAACTATAAATATTTATTGGGATGGTGTACCGACATTTATGTTCATTGGGAAAGTGTGAAACCGAAGTTCTCAAAACTCTTTGACTTAAGAACTTTAGAGGAATGGGAAGAGACATGGCGTAATTTAATGAGTAAATTACAAAAAAATTTAACAGTAGACTCTGAGGACTTTGAGACAGCTACAAGTCTGTATGAACAGTGGGCGGTGCTATACAAAGAAGCACATCCAAATCTAGAGGGTAATGAATCCGATGAGAGAGAAAATTCGGATCAGGATTTGAAAAGTGAAACATTAATGGCAATAAAGCCTTTTGTTGATTATGGTCTAAAAGAAGTTGCTCTTACTTCCTATGAACATGCGCTAACTGAAATTGCCGCAATGGCCTACCTTCTGGGAAAAGGCTTTGATCAACAAACAGCTTATAAAACCGTTGAATCTTGGGAAGTAAATGAAATGTTCGAAACCGAATATGGAAGATTCAAAATGAATAAATATTAAAATAATTTATTAGACTTTCTTTCTTTTTTTAACACTCTGATGTATAGATAGAAATTAAACTTTAAACTCTTGTATTTATGATTATTACGAAACGAGGAATCAACTTTTGCAAACTGCACAGAAACTCATGGTTAGTATACCTTTTCCATCAAAATGGGGTATTTCGGCTTCTATAGCCGGTCGACCCATTATTTGGGGAGTACTCATCATTAATTCTATTACAGGTAATAATAAAGTATCTGGTACAATTAATTTTCGTGGTACACCTATTCAAATTAATGGGTATTGGGAAGAAAACACCAAACAAATAAGTTTTGATTCACCATATGCCTCATTTTTTGGTACCTTAACTATATTTGATGATCCCTCGATTAGAATTCGTCATTTCGTTTTAAGTGGACGGTTTATTATGAAACATCCCTCTTTGCTTGCAGGTGAGTACGGAACTTGGATTGCTACAACTGATACAGCACTCACTGAAACTCCTATATATCAGAACGGCGTTCCTCCTGCCGGAGTCTTTTTAACATCAGATATCCTGTACTAAATCACTACCCTCCCGTTACACTATGGTAAGATATCTTTATATATCACATATATTAGGCGCACTAGTCCGTTAATCCACTTGAATAAATTATTTTTGTGTCACCCCGAATAATACTCTTTTTTTTTAGATTATGGTAATGGTTTCACATCAACCGGTTTTTAAATAGTATTTAGGAATGGATTCATTTTGACAATCGATTGTTCCCTTATCCATAAAGCCGATTATTTCTCGTAAGTTGAGGAAAAATCGGCTTTATTCATGACGAATTATGCTTAGCGTATGTTTTAAGCGCTTTTTGTTGGTGGGATTCCTTATATATAAAATAGCCTTATAATCAAAACGGTTGCTATATTTCATTGCTAAAAACTTTTATTGATTCCAAATTCTCTTTAAATCCAATGGAACGAATACCTTATTCCCATGTATCTCCCTATGTATGATAGGATTTGAAAAGCATTGATCTAAACTTAACCCTTCTTTTTTATGCCTAGCTCTTATAAAGTCTTCGGGTAATCGCATAACACTTGCTCCTTTTATATTTTTTATAAAACAACTCTTGGTAAAGCTGCTTAGCTTGTTGATTGCAAATGTTTCGAAGCTAGACCTGTCTTTACGTCATTTTTTACTGTTATAAATAACGCCGCCTTTAATTTTTACTTTATTATTAGAATGATGTATAAGAATATTTTTTATAACTTCCAATTTTATCCTGATTTTAAATGACCAAAAACCCACAGTTATGTAATTATATTTGATAAATGGCACCATTTTTTTGATAGAAGCCTCTTTTCCTCTGTACTACATTTTTTATCTTCAATTCCTGACACCTAGGCCGCTACTGTTTGGTGATCAAGGACCTTAATTTTATTGATGTTAAGTTAAAATGTTCGTATAAAAAAGTGAAAGGAGAAGATAATATTGAAAGTAAACAACTAATAGAGAGGACGATAAAAATGAATCTAAAGTGGTTAAGGCTATTACCAGCAGTTTTTCTATCTGCCATCATGTTATTGGGGTGTAATAATGTAGAAGAGGATAAGGATCCACCACCACCTGAAGTGGATGTAGATCCTGACACAGAAGAACCCATTGAAGATCCTGAA
>NZ_JBXDLD010000171.1:0-89976 GCF_056820425.1 Priestia sp. KCTC 13724
TCACCTAGAAAAGTTATTGATCGATTGTGCATTCGATTGTAAAAGATAAATTCAACTTATATAGATAAAATAAATACATATGCAAATAGCACTCCAACTAAATAAAGGCTTGTTGAATAAGGCGCAGAATAAGAGAGCAAATCAATTACCATAAATAGAACAGTCATGGGAGTACTGCTGTAAGCACTCAACACCCAAGCTTGTTTGAACGTCAATATTCTTTTGGTGAAGCGACTCGCGTACAGACCAATCACAGCAAACAGTGTAATTTGAATAAACTTTAATCCTGCTGTTAAACAAAATAATAAAAAGACAGAGAGAGGAATGAAGATAAAAAGTGTATTTTTAATATCTTTTAAGTGATGTAAAAGATTTTCTTTACTTAAAGAATTCCATCCTAAAAGTTCGTATGAATAGACCTGTACTTGGCCCTTAATGGCAAGAAAGACACCATCTTTTAGCAACCCTATTCCATATAAAGGCGGTGCACTTGAAATCTCCTCAGTTGTAATGGTGGAATCTAGAGTAAACGAAGAACTAGAAACATTTCTTTTTTCTTTTTCATACAGTTTGAAATCCTCAAGGTAAACAGCGGTGGATGGGGTTTCAATATGCTGAACGGCGTTTTGATAACCGCTTACAATTGTGGGTATCATAAAAAGCAAAGCTGGTAGTAATGAAAAAGCAGTTAGCAATAAAACATACCCAATGGTTTTATTTGGATGTTCAAACCGAAGCATCACTGCTTTTTTTGGAAGGTATGTACTTATTAAAAAGCGGCGAAACATTTCCATGGGCAAAGCTCCTTATTTTAGTAACATTTGCTTTTTATTTTACCATTATATTCATAATGAAAGTGTGAAAAAATGACTTTTTTTATGTGGATGCTGTGTTATGTAAATGAAATGTTAAGATAATGTAAATTTTTTAGAATCAGCGTTTACACAACATTTATTTTACGTTAATAATTATGTGGGACTTGTAGATGTCTGTCGAAAAATGAGACTGTAGAGATAGGAGTGAAATTCTTTGGAACTAGATGTTCAGAAGATGATATTTGAATTTATCGGTGGCCTCGGGATTTTCCTGTTTGGGATTAAATTCATGGGTGATGGCTTACAAAAGTCAGCTGGAGATAAATTACGCGATATACTAGATCGTTTTACAACCAACCCATTTATGGGTGTGTTAGCAGGGATTTTAGTTACCATACTTATTCAAAGTAGTTCCGGAACGACTGTTATTACCGTAGGGTTAGTAAGTGCTGGTTTTATGAACTTACGCCAAGCCATTGGCGTTATCATGGGAGCGAATATCGGGACAACCGTTACAGCTTTCATTATCGGTATTAAAATTTCAGACTATGCGCTACCGATTTTAGCTGTAGGTGCTCTCATGCTATTCTTCTTTAAAAGCAAGCCAGTTCAAAACTTTGGTCAAATCGTATTTGGCTTTGGGATGTTATTCTTTGGTTTAGAGCTAATGGGCGATGGCATGAAGCCAATTCGTTCCCTTCAAGCGTTTCAAGACTTAACAGTAAGTATGAGTGATAACCCAATTTTAGGTGTTGTCATCGGTACAGTATTTACGGTTATCGTTCAAAGCTCAAGTGCAACAATTGGTATCTTACAGGAGCTATTTGGCCAAGGAGCAATCGATATTTATGCAGCGTTACCGGTATTGTTTGGTGATAATATTGGTACAACTATTACGGCAATTTTAGCATCCATTGGTGCAAGCGTTGCGGCAAGACGCGCAGCGTTAACTCATGTAATGTTCAATATTATTGGAACAGTTATCTTCTTAATTATTTTACCGCTGTTCACAAAGTTTGTTTTATATTTACAAGATACATTAGCATTAAACCCAGAGATGACGATAGCTTTTGCACACGGAACGTTTAACATCACGAATACTATTATTCAATTTCCGTTTATTGGATTATTGGCTTTAATCGTAACAAAAGTAATTCCTGGAGACGATGCGTTAGTTGACTTTAAACCGAAACATCTAGATCCAGTTTTTATTGAACAATCACCATCAATTGCGTTAGGACAAGCAAAAGAAGAGCTCGTTCGTATGGGGCAATTCTCAACAATTGGATTAGAAGAAGCAAACAATTATTTGAAAACGAAGCAACATAAGCATTCTGATATGGCTTTACAAATTGAAGATGCCATTAACAATTTAGATAAAAAAATTACTAACTATTTAATTTTACTTTCTTCTTCTTCTATGTCAGCTTCAGAAAGTGAAGAGCATTCAATGCTTTTAGACACGGCTCGTGATATTGAACGTATTGGAGATCATTTTGAAAATATCGTAGAGCTTGTTGATTATCAAATTACTAACAAAGTAAAGGTAACATCTGAAGCTAATAAAGATTTAGCAGAAATGTTTGAACTAACAATTTCAACAGTTAAAGAAGCTGTTGCAGCACTAGAGAACAACGATCGTGAAAAAGCCGTTCACGTAATGCAACAAGAAGATCAAATCGACAGCATGGAGCGTTCACTTCGTAAAAAGCATATTTTACGCTTAAACGAAGGTGCTTGCACAGGCTCAGCTGGTATTGTATTTGTTGACATTATTAGTAACTTAGAGCGTATTGGAGATCACGCAGTTAATATTGCAGAAGCAGTGTTAGGAGAAAATCAAAAGAGTGTGACTCAAAAATCTCAATAAGCTAAAAAGAGCGACTCGTTAACGAGTTGCTCTTTTTTATGGAATATTATTATCAAAAAAGTTGTTACAGTGTATACTGTTTGATAATAATAGTAAATAGAGATTGAGATGAAAGGAAACGTGTTAAGTTGGACTTTTTATATTGGACACTCATTGCAATTTGTTTTGTTGTATCATTTATTGGATTAGTCTATCCTATTATTCCAAGCGTACTGTTTGTAGCACTTGGATTTTTATTGTACGGGTTTTTCTATAGTTTTGAACCATATACTTTCTTGTTTGTGCTTATTCAAGGTCTGCTTGTGGCAGCACTTTTTGCCGCTGATTATTTGGCAAATCTAATTGGTGTTAAAAAGTTCGGTGGAACAAAAGCGGGTATTTGGGGAAGCACCATTGGATTGTTGGTTGGTCCATTCTTAATTCCTGGGCTTGGTATATTAATTGGCCCATTTTTAGGGGCGGTGATTGGTGAGTTAGTTGTACACCGTACGAATTTTCAAAATGCTATAAAGATTGGTTTTGGATCGTTAGTTGGCTTTTTCAGCGGTGCTATTTCAAAAGGAATTATACAGGCGGCAATGATTATTTACTTTCTTATCGTTGTTTTATAATAATTTGTTGACTTTTAATTAAAAGCATGTTAAATTTTTAATGTCGCTAATAAATGTTATATCGTTCCACAGTAGCTCAGTGGTAGAGCAATCGGCTGTTAACCGATCGGTCGTAGGTTCGAGTCCTACCTGTGGAGCCATGGCGGTGTAGCTCAGCTGGCTAGAGCGTACGGTTCATACCCGTGAGGTCGGGGGTTCGATCCCCTCCGCCGCTATTCCTTTAAGTGACAAAGCATACATACTATTATTCCACAGTAGCTCAGTGGTAGAGCAATCGGCTGTTAACCGATCGGTCGTAGGTTCGAGTCCTACCTGTGGAGCCAAGGACCCTTAGCTCAGCTGGTTAGAGCAGACGGCTCATAACCGTCCGGTCGCAGGTTCGAGTCCTGCAGGGTCCACCATGAAAAGGTTGGAGGAATACCCAAGTCCGGCTGAAGGGATCGGTCTTGAAAACCGACAGGGGTGTTAAAGCCCGCGGGGGTTCGAATCCCTCTTCCTCCGCCATACATATTGTTGATTAATCTTTCTTTACAATTGTGAAGAAAGATTTTTTATTTTGTTTTCAAATAAAATTTTACGTTTAAATAGGATAGACAGTGGGAAACAGGTAAATATAAGTGATGATTAAATGCTTTTTCATTGAAAGCGTAGGTTAAATTTGCTAATCTAAAAACATGAGGTGAGTTTTCTTTCACCAAATTAGGTATATATTTTAAAGGAGGAATTACCCATGGCTTACGAATTACCACAATTACCTTATGCATATGATGCACTTGAACCACACATCGACAAAGAAACGATGAACATTCACCATACGAAACACCATAACACTTACGTTACAAACTTAAACGCAGCAGTAGAAGGAAAAGCTGATTTAGCTTCTAAAAGTGTTGAAGAGTTAATCTCAAATATGGATGCTGTACCAGAAGATATCCGTACAGCAGTACGTAACAATGGTGGTGGACATGCTAACCACTCATTATTCTGGACAATTCTTTGCCCTAACGGTGGCGGCGAGCCAACAGGCGAGTTAGCAGACGCAATTAGCAGTAAGTTTGGAAGCTTTGACGCATTCAAAGATGCATTCGCTAAAGCAGCAACTACACGCTTCGGTTCTGGCTGGGCTTGGTTAGTTGTAAACAACGGTGAATTAGAAGTAACAAGTACACCAAACCAAGATAGCCCACTAATGGAAGGTAAAACACCAATCCTAGGACTAGACGTTTGGGAGCATGCTTACTACTTAAACTACCAAAACCGTCGTCCAGATTACATTTCAGCATTCTTTAATGTAATTAAATGGGACGAAGTTGCAAAACGCTACGCAGCAGCAAAATAATGAGAGAAAAAACCAGTAAAGCAATTATTGCCTTTACTGGTTTTTTTGTTTTCCAATTCTTTTACATATCTCCTTTTCTTTTTCACACACTAGGGGTAGAAGAGAAAAGGAGTTTTTTATATGCCTTTATTAAAAAAAGTTGTTGGAGATGTAGAAGTTAATAAAGATTTATTGTTATTACTTATCATTGGAGGGCTATATGCTTTAGCAATTTCAATTTCCAATTCATTTGTAAACGTGTATTTATGGAAACAAACAGGAGAGTTTTCTGCTTTAGCGATTTATAATTTAGTCATTGTTATCTTTCAGCCATTAACCTTTATTTTAGCAGGAAGGTGGGCTAAAAAAATTGATCGAGTCGTTGTGCTTCGATTAGGTGTTTCGTTTCTATCTGTTTTCTATATCGTGGTGTTGATGGTAGGCGACCGTGCCGATGAATTTTTAATTCTTCTCGGTGCTCTTTTAGGAATAGGGTATGGATTTTATTGGTTAGCATTTAACGTGTTAACGTTTGAAATTACAGAACCTGATACACGGGACTTTTTCAATGGTTTTCTAGGAGTATTAAATTCGTTTGCTGGAATGATTGGACCTCTAGGAGCGGGCTTTATTATTGCTAGCTTATACGAATACATTGGTTATCGTGTGGTCTTTGGCGTTTCACTCCTAATGTTTGTTTGTGCAGTTGTCCTTAGCTTCTTTTTACAAAGACGTCCAGCTGAGGGCGTATATAAATTTAGAGAAGTACTAAGAGAAAGGAAATACAATCGAGACTGGCGCAGAATCTTATATGCACACGTATTTCAAGGAATTAGAGAAGGGACATTCATTTTCGTGGTGTCAGTATTGGTTTTTATTACAACTGACAGTGAACTCGCACTTGGTACGTTTGGGCTGGTAAATTCAGCTGTAGCTTTTGTTGCGTACTATGTTGCTTCTAGGTTTATTAAACAAAAAGACCGCTTAAAGTTTATTTTGGCAGGTGGAATCCTTCTGTATGGTTCAGTCTTTCTATTGTTGTTTAACTTATCATATACAAACCTCATTTTATATGCGATTTGTATCGCAATCGGCTACCCTATTTTGCTGGTACCGTATATGTCCTTAACGTATGATGTGATTGGTCGAGCTAAAGACATTGTTTCTAAACGTATTGAGTATATTGTTGTTCGAGATGTATTCTTAAATATTGGACGCATTATTTCAATTGGCTCTTTTCTCATTGCTGTGGTCTTTTTTAATGAACAGCAAAGTTTACCCATACTGTTAGCTGTTATCGGCGCAGGACACTGTTGTATTTACTTCTGTGTTCGCAACATTTCTCAACCTACGAACAAACACACCCCTAAGTCGGTTACACAGCCAGCTTTAAATGAAGGAGACGGTGAATCTCCAGCATAATGGGGATAGATAATTACTTTGTACTATAGAAATTAGCACAAAATTCTTTTACAATAGACACAGCATAAATAGACACCTTTAAGGTGTCTATTTATTTGCCAAAATGAAAAAATTATGATGAGATTATATATATGTTGATAAATTGTAGGTGAAGAAATGAAAAAGAAAAATAAACGTAAAAGTCATGTCTCGTTTCGGATGAACATTTTATTTCTAGGCATCTTTGCGCTGTTTTCGGTACTGATATTACGTTTAGGTTTAGTACAAATTGTACATGGGGAAAGTTACCAACGTGAAGTTGAGCGTACCGAGGACGTAACCGTTAATACTCCGGTTCCGCGAGGTAGAATGTACGATCGTTATAATCGTGTGATTGTCGACAATACACCTCTAAATGCGATTACATATACGCGCTTCCAAGGTAACACTGCGGAAGAGCGATTGAAAATCGCTCGACAATTAGCAAAGTTAATTGATGTTCCTTACTCAACGGATGCAATTGATGTACCAGAAAAAACAGTGGATGAAAATGCTGAGGACATTGTAAAAATCACAGAGCGTGATTTAAAAGATTATTGGATTATGCTCAATCCAAAAGAAGCTGAAAAGAAAATCAGTGATAGTGACCGAAGTAAAGTAGAAGCGGGAGAAATGACGGATGAAGAGCTTTATAACCGTCAATTAAGCCGCATTACAAAGCGAGATTTACAAACATTAGCTGATGACTTAGAAGTTTTGGCAATTAAAAGACAAATGGAAGCGGGTTATGCCCAAACTCCTCAAATTATTAAGAAAAACGTAACGCCGGCTGAATTTGCTATTGTTAGTGAAAATTTATCGCAGCTTCCAGGTGTTGATACAACCACTTACTGGGAACGCTATTACCCACAAGGCGGTACGCTTCGTACACTTTTAGGGAATGTATCATCAGCCAATGAAGGTCTTCCAAGAGATAAAGTGGACTACTATCTGTCCAGAGGATACAGTCGTAATGATCAAGTCGGTACGAGCTATCTTGAAAAAGAATACGAATCACAGCTTAAAGGTCAAAAAGAGCAGGTTCAATATATAACGGATCGAAGCGGAAATCTTATCGATACCTTACAATTAACTGAAGGGCAGCGCGGAAGTGATTTAGTGTTAACTATTGATATAGAGCTTCAACAAGCAGTAGAAGAAGCTATTACAAAACAATTAATTGAGAAGAAACAAATGTCTGGTACAAGATTTTTAGACCGAGCGTTTGTTGTTATGATGGATCCGAATACGGGTGAAATCCTAACAATGGCAGGTAAGAGATATACAACGGATTCCAAAACAGGTGCTGCTAAAATTGAAGATTTTGCATTAGGGAATTTATCAACTTCATACACGATGGGCTCTGTAGTAAAAGGGGCTACTGTATTAGCAGGGTTAGATTCTGGTGCAATTACAACTAATACAATCTTTGTCGACGAGCCAATTAAGTTTGCGGGAACGAAAGAAAAGAAATCCTTTAAAAATATGGGACCAATCAATTACTCTACAGCACTAAAACAATCGTCAAACGTATTTATGTTTAAAACGGTTATGGCGATGGCTGATGTGCAGTATCGATATAATGGTTCTTTACCAATTAAAGCAAATACGTTTGCGCAGCTTCGCTCGTACTACAGTCAATTTGGTCTTGGTGTGTCTACTGGTATTGAGCTTGATAATGAAGCGACGGGCTTCCAAGGTGGAAGCAGCATCCCGGGTACAGCTCTTGACTTAGCTATTGGTCAATATGATACGTATACGCCTCTTCAAGTTGTTCAATACGCATCAACAATTGCAAACGGTGGCTATCGTATTAAGCCTCAGATTGTAAAAGAAATTCGGAAACCAACAATTAAAGAAGAAGAAATTGGCGGTGTTGAATACTCGTTCGAAACGCAAGTATTAAACCGAATTACTATGAAGCAGGAATATATTAAAGCTGTACAAAGTGGACTTAAGAGGGTAACTCAAGAGCAAGGTGGAAGTGGATATGCAGCATTTGCAAGCGCTCCTTATAATCCAGCTGGAAAATCTGGTACGGCACAGGCTTATGAGAAAAACCCGAATGGCGGGGATCCAATTGCAATTAATAATTCTACATTTATCGCTTATGCTCCGGCAGATAACCCAGAAGTAGCAATGGCAGTAGTTGTTCCTTCAGCATTCACACCAAGTAGCCCGAATAATATTACAAAAGAACTTGCTCGTGAATCAATGGATTTATACTTTGATTTAAAGCAAAAGGGTGAAAAGGAAGTAGATGAGCAAGAACAACAGCAACAAGTAATTGATGCAGAAGCTACAAATGCAGAAGAATAGCAAAGAAAAAAGGCGCTGAAACCTCAGCGTCTTTTTTTATATGCTCTTTTTTCTTAAGGGAATAACATTTCTAAATATAAGTAGTAAGAACATAGAATAAAATCCAAAAATAAGAAAAAAGACTGTTGTTTTTCCATTGGTTTAAGTAAAAAGACCTTGATTTACAAAAGCTTTACATTTGCTTAAAACGGAATTAATAGTTGGGCTTTAATGTATAGCTTGTAGGACAAAACAACGAAATGTCGTAGGAGGAATTTGAGAATGAAAAGCTTTAAATTTCTAGCAATGTCAGCAGTAATCGGATCATCAGTTGTGCTAGCAGCATGTGGCGGCGGTCAAGGAAGTGACGCTGGTGACTCAGGTGAACAATTAAAAGGAAATGTGGCAATTGACGGTTCATCTACTGTGTATCCAATTATGGAGGCAGTTGGCGAAGAATATATGGCAACTCAACCTGGAGTTCAAGTATCCGTTGGTTTGTCTGGAACGGGCGGTGGATTTGAAAAATTCACAAAAGGTGAAACGGATTTAAGTAACGCATCTCGTCCAATTAAAGATGAAGAAAAGAAAGCAGCTGAAGAAGGCGGCGTAGACGTTCAAGAGTTTGAACTAGCTTACGACGGACTATCAGTTGTTATCAATAAAGAAAATGATTGGGTTGATCATTTAACAGTTGAAGAACTAGAAAAAATGTGGGTTAACGATGGAAAAGCAAAAAAATGGTCTGATATTCGTGAAGGCTGGCCAGATGAAGAAATTAAATTCTATTCTCCAGGACATGACTCTGGGACATTTGATTACTTTGATGAAGTAATTTTAGATGGAAAAGAAATTACAGAGTCTGCAACATTATCAGAGGATGATAACGTGTTGGTAAACGGTGTAACGGGTGATAAAAACGCAATTGGTTACTTCGGTTACGCGTATTACTCTGAAAACAAAGATAAGTTAAAAGTTGTACCAATTGATGGTGGAAACGGTCCAGTGGAACCAACAAAAGAGACCGTTATGAGCGGTGAATACGCACCATTATCTCGTCCGCTATTTACTTATGCAAGTGTTGGAGCACTAAAAGATAAAGAGCAAGTATATGACTATGTTAAATTTACGCTTGAAAATGCAGGAGAGCTTGCTGAAGAAGTAGGTTATGTGAGCTTAAAAGATGAAGAATATGACGAGCAGTTAAAAACGCTTGAAGGTTTAAAGAAATAGACAAATGAAGATGAGGAGCAGCGCAACGCTTGCTTCTCATCTTTCCATGCGATGGAAGGGAGTTTACTACATTGGCTTTAGCGAATAATGGCAACACTAAGAAGGGTTCGATTCGAGAATTAATAAAGCAAAATAAATCAAAAAAAGGAGCATCAATGATTATAGAGAAAGTGATGCCAATTTTGCTTTTCTGTACGGCTGCTGTATCCGCATTAACAACCGTGGGGATTTTGTTCACATTAATTTTTGAAACAATTATGTTCTTTGAAAGAGTATCTTTTGTTGAGTTTATTACAGGTCAAAAATGGCTTCCGTTTATTGAGAAAGCAGGTAACTTTGGAGTTTTACCACTTGTTACGGGAACGCTATTGATTACTGTAATTGCAATGGTCGTTGCTATTCCAGTTGGATTAGCAGCAGCAATTTTTTTGAGTGAGTACGCGTCGGATCGAACAAGACGTATTATTAAACCGATTTTAGAAGTATTAGCAGGTATTCCAACAATTGTATATGGATTCTTTGCTTTAACATTTGTTACACCGCTTTTAAAAGATGTTATTCCAGATTTAGGGTTATTTAATGCTTTAAGTCCAGGTATTGTAGTTGGTGTCATGATTATTCCTATGATTGCTTCTCTATCAGAAGATGCAATGAGTTCTGTACCTCAATCAATGAGAGAAGGAGCTTTAGCTTTAGGAGCAACACGTTTAGAGGTGGCATTAAAAGTGGTGTTACCAGCAGCTCTGTCAGGAATTATCGCATCGTTTGTACTCGGTATTTCGCGTGCAATTGGTGAAACGATGATTGTTACAGTAGCTGGTGGAGCTACGCCGACAATGGCACTAGACGTAACGGGTTCAATTCAAACGATGACTGCGTATATCGTTCAGGTTGCAACGGGAGATGCAGGGTATGGAACGACTGTTTATTACAGTATCTATGCTGTGGGAATGACGTTATTCGTCTTTACACTCATTATGAACCTACTAGCTCAGTTTATTACAAAGCGCTTTAGGGAGGAGTACTAATTATGTACGTGGATCGCGAGCAAGTACAACAACGTATGCATGGGCGGTTATTAAAAAATAGTATTTTAAGGTTCATTTTTTTCTGTGCAACGATTTTTGGATTAGCAGTTCTGGGTATGCTTTTATATCGGGTATTGACTCAAGGATTAGGCTGGCTTGATACAGGTTTTTTACAAAACTTTGCATCGAGAAGACCAGAAGATGCTGGAATTAAAGCGGCACTAGTTGGCTCCTTATGGCTGATGGCTGTCATTGCACCAGTATCATTGATTTTAGGAGTAGGAACAGCGCTTTATTTGGAAGAGTACGCAAAGAAAAATAAATTTAATGATTTCATTAAATTAAACATTTCTAACTTAGCAGGTGTACCTTCAATTGTGTTTGGATTATTGGGATTAACCATTTTTGTTCGTGAGTTATCGTTAGGAAGAAGTATTTTAGCAGCTGGATTAACAATGAGTTTGTTAATCTTACCGGTTATTGTAGTAGCGGCACAGGAAGCCATTAGGTCAGTGCCAACTCATTTACGTGAAGCTTCGTTTGGAATGGGAGCAACTAAGTGGCAAACGATTTACCGTGTGGTACTGCCGGCAGCAATCCCTGGTATTTTAACAGGAAGCATTTTAGCTTTATCAAGAGCGGTAGGGGAAACAGCACCGCTTGTAGTAGTTGGTTTGCCTACATTCATTGCCTTCTTGCCAGCTGGTGTATTAGATACCGCAACGGCTTTACCGATGCAAATTTATAACTGGACGAGTCGACCGCAAGCAGACTTCCAAAGCGTAGCAGCAGCAGGAATTATCGTGTTATTAGTGTTCTTAATTGTAATGAACTCCATTGCTGTATTTATTCGTAACAAATTTCAAAAGCGTTATTAAGCTTAATTGAATGATGATAGTAGGATGAAGGGGGAGCTTTCCATGACAATCACAATCGATCAAAAAATGACAGAGGAAAATATAAATCCCATTAACAAACCAAAAGAAATTGTTTATAAAACAAAAGGTTTAAACTTATGGTACGGAGAAAATCAAGCGTTAAAAAACATTGATTTAGATATTCATGAAAATGAAGTAACAGCCATTATTGGTCCATCAGGATGCGGGAAATCTACGTATATTAAAACGTTAAATCGAATGGTTGAAATGAGTCCAATTGTAAAAACGTCTGGTGAAATTGAATATCGTGGACAAAATATCTTTAATAAGTCATATCGAGTAGAAGAGCTTCGTACACAAGTAGGAATGGTTTTTCAAAAGCCAAACCCATTCCCAAAATCAATTTATGATAATATAGCTTATGGACCACGTATTCACGGCATTCGCAATAAAAAAATTTTAGATGAAATTGTGGAAAAAAGCCTACGCGGTGCGGCAATTTGGGACGAAGTAAAGGACCGCTTAAATCAAAATGCTTATGGGTTATCAGGTGGTCAACAGCAGCGTTTATGCATTGCTAGATGTTTGGCAATTGAACCAGACGTAATCTTAATGGATGAACCAACGTCTGCTCTTGATCCAATCTCAACGTTAAAAGTGGAAGAGCTTGTTCAAGAACTGAAGAAGGAATTTAGTATCATTATCGTAACGCATAATATGCAGCAGGCTGCACGTATTTCAGATAAAACAGCATTTTTCTTAAATGGAGAAGTTGTTGAGTTTGCAGAGACTGATCGAATTTTCTCAAACCCATCTGATAGACGAACAGAAGACTATATTACAGGACGTTTTGGTTAATAGTTGATCAATTAAAAGGAGATGGACTACATGGTTGTACGTGAAAAGTTTCATGCTGATTTAAAAATTTTACGTGAAAAGCTTTTAGAGATTGGTCGGTTAACAGAAGAAGCGTTAGCAAAAGCTATTGAAGCTTTACAAACGCAAAATGTCGATTTAGCGCTAGAGATTATTGATGGTGACACGGAAATTGATCAACTTGAAGAAGAGATTAATGACTTAGCTATTCTATTGCTTGCAAAACAGCAGCCAGTTGCCACTGATTTAAGAAGAGTTATTGTAGCTATTAAGATTGCTTCTGACGTTGAGCGTATGGCAGACTTTGCAGTGAACATCGCTAAATCAGCAATTCGCATTGGAAAAGAAGACTTAATTAAGCCGCTAGAGCATGTGAAAAAGATGCATGCTATTTCAATTGAAATGCTTAGCTTGTCATTAAAGGCATATCATGAAGAGGACCTAACCCTTGCTAAAAAAGTTGCTGAAATGGATGATGAAGTAGATGAGCTTTACGGAATTACCATTAAAGAGCTGCTTAACCTTGCGAAAGAAAAGCAAGAAGCTATGAATCAAATTACGCAGCTGTTATTTATTGCTCGTTACCTGGAAAGAATGGCAGATCATACAACAAACGTAGCAGAAAGCGTATTTTACTTAGTAAAAGGAAAACGCTATGACTTAAATGAATAACAAAATAAGAAGCGCTCAGCTAATGCTGGGCGCTTCTTATTTTGTTAAAGTGTTAACAATTTGCTCTAAACTCATATTCGATGTAAGCGTATAGGTACCAACTTGGAATTTTGTGCTCGCATTTTTTTGAGCAACGAGATTCTCAAATTCATCTGTCGAATCAATAATATGATTGTTTACTAATGTATGTGCAATATCTAAACTAGACATTCCTGCTTTTATAGAGATTGATACTTCACTTGTTTTAGATTTAGTCTCTTGCTTCTCAAAAGCAGGTTTTAATGAATCTTCGTATTCTTTCTTTTTAATTAATACATACTGGTGGTCCTCTGCATAAGCATGTAGATCAGCATCGCTAATTTTCAAAGAAGTAGCGTTTTTCTCTTGAATAACATAAACGACAGCTAAAATTGAAGTGGTTGTTAATATCCCAATAGCAAATCCTCGTATCGTTAAACTATTCATGGCGATTTACTCCTTGTACGCTAAGCAGTCGTTTTACGTCTTCTTTATGAAGATGCTGCTGGTTTGGAGGTAGAGCATTAGCATGGGCCGAATGAGTTGCTATATCAGGATCTTCGTCAGATAATAGGGCTTCTTCTAACAAATCTAAGCGCTTAGTGGTTTGATATTGATCTTGTAGAACAGTCAATGAAAGGTGCTCTAGCTGTTTTTCTACGGACTGTATTTTTGTTTCCTTTAAAAAAGAAAATAAAAGTAAAAATAGGGAAAGTGCAATTAGGGTAATAAAAGCATATAACATGTGGTTCACCTCTTACAAAAGATAAAATCAATCTATGATACCATAAATCGACAAATTGTGTTTATTGTTACAGTTTTTTCTTAGTGGTAATATGACAATAAGTATATCTTAAGTAAAGTGGTGAGGCTTTGAAGACAAAAGTAAATGAATTGGATGTATGCGTTGTAAATCGAGTAAACGCTTCAGCTTTGTATGTACATTGGTCTTTTTCTGACGCTATTCAGGAAATGGTGGAAAAGATGTATCAAAAGAAATGGAATGATCTGTCATTTGCTCTGTGTATTTATGATGTAACCGGTCTTAGCGTCACATTTGATGGGCATCAATCAAAGCGTCATACGCTTTTAGAGGTGTGCAGCAATCAGACAGAAGCATTCTTAAAAGATATGGATACGAACTGTACATATGTTGTAGATGTGGGCGTATACGAACACCATTTTTTTGCACTGATACGTTCAAGTAGAGTTCAGCTGGGAACAAGTATAGAACCTAAGCAATTGGATCAAACGAAGTGGTCCTGGAGTGAAAATGCACCGCAAACGGATTATGTTCATGATGACTGCTTTAGCACGTATTCTTATTATACAAATGAGTGGAACAAGGTGAATCAAAGTGATGAATGACTTTAATTGCCTAATAATTAATATGGAAGACCCAGTCTATGACATGGTTCATTGGAGTGAAGCGAATGAAAAAGCATTATTTGAGCATTTAGTTAGAAAGTATCTCCCGCTTGTACATTACATTCAAAATAATGGCTTAAAAGGTGCTTCAATTATTCTCTCTTCTTTAATTTTAGGAATTTTGGATCATAATGGCTTTAATCAACGATTTAATCACTTCATACAACGTCAAGGTCAATTTGTTGATACTCTGAAGCAGTGGGATGGAAGATTGCTTGACGCGTTAAAGTATTATCAGGATGAACAAATTATAGAGTGTATAGCAATACCTATAACTACGAGGTGTCCATCCCTATTAAAAACATCTAAAGGATACCATTTACAGATTAGCCTTGCAATTGAGCTATTTAATAAATACCTGGGGCAAAGGCCTAAAGGGTTTTACTTGCCAAATGGAGATTATACGTATGAACTTGATAAGTTATTGAAAGCGCATAACGTTGAATATAGTTGTATTGAGGTACAGCACGACTACGGAGTCAATCTGTATACTTCATCAAGCGGTATATTCCTTCTTAAGCATGACGCGCTATTACCTGTCATTTCAAAAAGTGACACAGGTTTACGAAGTTTAAAGGATGGAAAGCTACTATATCAATGTGTAAAAGATATAAACAATCAACAGAAATTAGTGAAGATTTCACCTAAGCATGAGTCATCTAGATATAATCAACCAATCACAGAGGAAAACAGCTGGTTTTATAAGACTATGCAGCAGACAGAAGTAAAGTTAAGCAAGGTTAATAATAAACTGCATAAACTTGAGAGGAAAAAAGAATTAGCGCATACATGGATTATCTTGGCGTCTAGCGAGTGGTTAATTCACTCCAAAGATGACTATAACCGGCAGTTAAAATTATTTAACCAGTTATGTCATGTTGAAGAACAAAAAGTAATGAAGAATGAATATTTACAATGGGTTCCCGATGTGGTGAAAGAATGCGGGATTGCTTATAAAGAGACCAAGAAAGATATCTCTTTATATTTACCGGGAAATATGTCGATTTTAATGCTAGCTTGGGAATATCCACCCCTTGTTATCGGAGGGTTAGCTCGACATGTTTTTGATTTATCCAGAGCTTTGGCGAAATCTGGCCACTATGTGGTCGTTATTACCGCATTTGTAGAAGGGCTACCTTTGTATGAATGTATGTATGGTGTTCATGTCTATCGAGTAAAAAGTTTGCAACCTCATCATGCTGACTTTCTTACGTGGGTAAATAGTTTAAATGTAGCGATGGCATTAGAAGGTATTCGTTTAGCAGCAGCTACGCCGTTTCAAGTAATTCATGCTCATGATTGGTTGGTTGGTACAGCAGCACAGGGTATCGCTAGCCATGTGAAAAAACCGCTCATTACAACAATACATGCAACAGAGCATGGACGGAATAATGGCATTCATAATGAAATGCAGCAAAGAATTCACCAGCGTGAAGAAGAGCTTGTTCATGAGTCCACAGCCATTATTGTATGCAGTACCTATATGAAAAAAGAAATAATGGAATTGTTTAATATAGAGCCAGAGCGCATTTCAATTTTTCCAAACGGCATTGATCAGCACATGGTTGCTCGTGTCGTTAATCGTTCAAAAGAAGTAGCGGTCAAAGGAAAGTTTAAGCTGCGAAATGCACCTATCTTCTTTTCAATTGGTCGCATTGTTTATGAAAAAGGCTTTCAGCTTTTAATTCAAGCTGCAGAATACTTTAAACAGGTAGATATTGATATTCAGTTCATTATTGCGGGTAAAGGGCCCCTCTTGCATGAGTTTCAACAACAAATTAAAAATCGAAACCTAGATCAGTATATTAAATTTATTGGCTATATTACGGATGAAGAACGAAACTGCTTGCTACACTTAAGTACCGGAGTAATCTTCCCAAGTCTTTATGAACCATTTGGTATTGTAGCATTAGAAGGAATGGTAGCGAAAAAACCTACAATTGTTTCTGAAACGGGTGGTTTAAAAGATATCGTTAATCATAGGGTAACCGGACTTACGTTCAAACCTGGGGTTGTCGAAGAGTTAATTCATTGCGTTTTCACTGTGATCACAGATTCACAACTGATTCAAGAAATTAGTGAAAAAGGGTATGTTGAGGCAACTACGATGTTTAGTTGGGAACAAATTGCACTGGATACAAGCGCATTGTTTCAAGATCAAATCAAACAGAGTAAAAGGAGGAAGGAAAAGCGTTGAAAGCCATTATACTTGCTGGTGGTAGAGGAACGCGTTTACAGCCGTTAACAAACGACGTTCCAAAACCGATGCTTCCACTCTATGAATATCCTGTTATCGAATATATAGTTGAACTCTTAAAAAAGTATGGAATTAATGAAATTGGCATTACGCTACAGTATCTACCCGAACAGATTATGAATTACTTTGGAGATGGAAAGAAGTGGGGGGTCTCAATTACTTATTTTATTGAAGAGATGCCTCTTGGAACAGCGGGGGGAGTCAAAAAAGCAGATTGGTTTATTGAAGAAGAATGCATCATCATTAGTGGCGATGCTGTAACGGATTTAAATCTAGCTAACGTCATTGCGTTTCATCGTCAACATCAAAGTGAAATGACAATTGTGACGAAGCTTGTGCCAGATGTTACACATTACGGACTCGTATCTGCAAATGACAAAAATGAGGTCACGCGTTTTATTGAAAAGCCAAAGCAATACGAAGCAACTGGAAACTTAATTAATACTGGTATTTATGTAATTCATAAATCAATTTTAAACAGTATTAGCCGTGAAGGAGCAGTTGACTTTAGCTTTGATGTTATTCCCGCACTGTTAAAGAATAATCGTAAAGTCTATCATTATACAACCGCAAACTATTGGATTGATATCGGGCAGCTTCATCATTATAGGCAGGCACATTATGATTTATATGAAAAATTGTTTGGTTCTAATAGTTTGAACCATATTTCAGACACTGCTGTTATTGCAGAGGATGTGAAGGTCATTCCTCCTGTTTATATTGGAGAAGAGGTACAAATCAGATCGGGATGTACAATTGGTCCGTGGGCTGTTATCGGGAAAAACAGTCACATTAATAGTAACGCAACAATTCGAAAAAGTGTTTTGATGAATGATGTTATTGTAAAAAAGAACTGCTTTTTATATGATGTTGCGTTGGAACACGGGATGATTCTTGAAAGAGAAAGTGTTCTTTTAAACGATAAAGCCGAAAGCGGAGCCGTCGCGCGTGTGTTTGATGTGAAGACTAAGCCTCTTTTTAGTATCGCAAAGTTTATGAATCAATTTTCACTTAGAGTGCAAAAACAAAAGAAAGAATTTTAGAAAAATAATCTTTATAAGGAATTTATTAGTTGAAAAATACTCGCTTTACCTTGTATTAGAGATGAAAAGAAATAATATAATCAAAAATTAACTGTGTTAGTTAGAAAAACAGACTGGCATTCCGAAGTAAAAAATGATATTATAGTAAAGTCTGATTTATGTTTATAATGTTTGGAGGGAAAATAGATGCGCGTAAACGTTACATTAGCTTGTACTGAAACTGGTGATCGTAACTACATCACAACTAAAAATAAGCGTAACAACCCAGATCGTCTTGAGTTGAAAAAATATAGCCCAAGACTTAAAAAAGTAACACTTCACCGTGAAACTAAGTAAGCAGTAGGAGAATATTCCTGCTGTTTTTTTTATATAAATATCAGTGTGAGGAGTGGAAAGATGAATAAAGCGGACATGCGACGTAAAATGAAGCAGACGTTATTGAGCTTATCGACAGCAGGTACATACAATGCAAAATCCATGTTGATTACAAAGCGGCTCTTAGATACTACCTGGTGGAAAGATGCTGATGTAATTGCAATAACCATTTCTAGAGGACAAGAAGTAGATACAAAACGACTAATTGAAACAGCTTGGTCTCAAGGAAAAACTATCGCTGTTCCAAAGTGCATTTCCGAGCAAAATGAAATGATTTTTCGGAAAATTACATCTTTCTCTCAGCTAGAAGTTGTATATTTTAATTTGCAGGAACCCATTGAATTACAAACAGAGCTTATTAAAAAGAGTGAAATTGATCTCATTCTTGTACCAGGTGTCGTATTTAGTTCAAATGGTTATCGAATTGGATATGGAGGAGGCTATTATGATCGCTTTCTCGTCGATTATGAACAAATGAAGGTAAGCTTGGCTTTTCATGAACAAATCGTACAACGTGTACCGGTTGAATCCCATGATATCCCGGTGGACGCTATTATTACAGATGAGGAGATTATACATTGTGCTCATAAATAGTTTTCTTATTTATGTAATCATTTGTTTTGTATCCTTTATAGGATATGTACTTCGTGTTTTGTCAAGGTCAGGTGCCATTATGGCTGCTGCTGTTGGTATTAGCATTTATATTGGTTTTGAATTAAAAGGTCTATTACTGTTAGGGATGTTTTTTGGAACATCTACGTTTTTTAGTCAATATAAAAAAGTCAAAAAGAAACTAGTGGAAGAAAAAGTAGCTAAGCATGATCAGCGTGATCATATACAGGTAGCTGCAAATGGTGGGGTTGCAGCGCTGAGTGCTCTTTT
Organism: Priestia sp. KCTC 13724; assembly: GCF_056820425.1. Lineage (NCBI taxonomy): Bacteria > Bacillati > Bacillota > Bacilli > Caryophanales > Bacillaceae > Priestia > Priestia sp. KCTC 13724. Next base: position 19,043 of record NZ_JBXDLD010000171.1, read on the forward strand.
ATTCTTTAGCTTTGAATCTCACGTCTTTCTAATGATGTTTGCCGTTAGTTTAGCAGCGGCTAATGCCGATACGTGGGCTTCTGAAATTGGCGTATTAAGTAAAAAAAAACCAGTCTTTATTTTAACCTTTAAACAGGTAGATCCAGGAACGTCAGGAGCCATTTCGATACTTGGAACAGCAGCGGGTATCGGTGGATCTTTGATTATTGCAGCTACTGCTTTCTATGCTTTTCCCGAGTTATCAATTATAGAGTGCTTATTTATTAGTATGCTTGGCTTTTTAGGAAACCTTATTGATACGTTTTTAGGAGCGACAATTCAGCTAAGATACCGCTGTTCGGTCTGTTTTTTGCAAACTGAAAAAGAACAGCACTGTGGGATTCCAACTCTTTATGAAAAGGGATGGAATTACTGCAATAATGACGCTGTTAACTTGTTATCCGTTATGTTTGCTACAATTCTTGGAGGGATTTTTTTTATCTTATGTAAAGCCACGGGATAAAGTAGGTTAAACTGTGCATGCTAAATCGTAAGGAGGTTTAGCGAAATGAAACGTTTTATAGGATGGCTTAGTGTACTTTTAATCGGTTATGTTGTATATCAAATAAGATATCGTTTAGTTAACGTGTTTTTTCGTAATTCGTTTTTACGTAGCTTAGCAGTTCGTTCATTTTTTAATATGCCTTACGTGCGGGAGCGTTTAATGAATCAAGTGTTTCGCTAAATGCAACGCATAATAAAAGCACTTTATAAGTCCACTTATAAAGTGCTTTTATTATGCAGAGAAAAGATTGATTTTTTAAGGGTTTTTTGCGATGGTAATAAAGAGAAAATAATAGGGGGTGCATAATGGATGTCAGCCATGCAAGATTATTATTATTGGTCCTTGGTTCATGCAGTACAACATAATAAAGAATGTTCGATTATACATACGAATCGTGATGGAACAGAAGTGTGGTTTGATTGTAAAGTACACGGTGAAAAAACAACGTTTCGAGTGGCGCGTAAAAGCTTTAGCTGGGAGAACGATCTTCAAAAAGATCAAGTGCTAGCGTTCGAGCGTGCTGAGGGACTACGAAAGCAACGGTTTCAGCGTAGAATAATCTTTCATAATATATACATAATAGATTTTGAACCTTTGCAATACGATGGAAGAGAGCAAAAAGATCTTCAGTTAAAAAAGGTGAAGGTGAAATTAGAAAGGTATGTGGGAGAGCAAGTTTATGAAATAGAGTCGCTATTTTCACATTTAGACTTAGCAGTACCAAATGTTGAAGGGTATTCAGAAGAACAATTTCTTCATCAAGCTCATCAAATACGCTATGAAGTGTTAAGTCAGATGAATACAGAGCGTAAAGAAGAAGAGAGGTTGTTTCAATATGGAAAGCCTTTCTTTACATACATTTTTCTTGTTGCTCAAATTTTAATGTTTCTATTTTTAGAGTGGAAAGGAAGTAGCGAAGATCCGTTAACTCTCATTGAGTATGGTGCAAAGTACAATCCTCTTATTTTAGAGGGAGAGTGGTGGCGTTTCTTTACGCCAATCATTATACATATTGGTGTTTTTCATCTATTAATGAACAGCTTAGCTCTTTATTATTTAGGAACGTTAGTAGAAAGAATGTATGGTAGCGCACGCTTTTTGTTCATCTATACAGCAGCAGGCTTTGCAGGCGTTTTAGGAAGCTTTGTATGGACTTCAAACTTATCAGCAGGAGCTTCAGGCGCAATATTTGGCTGCTTTGGTGCGCTACTTTTTTTAGCACGTACAAATCCAAGAGTCTTCTTTCGGACAATTGGTTATAATGTGTTAGCTCTTATCGTCATTAACCTTATCTTTGGTTTAGTAGTACCAGGAATTGATAATGCAGGACATATCGGTGGGCTTGTTGGTGGATTCTTAGCTGCCAGCATTGTTAGTTTGCCGAAAAAACCAAAGTTATACGTACAGATACCAGCATTTGTATCAACCGTATTGCTCGTACTGGGCTTGTTATACTATGGTTTTTCTATTCGAACAACAACAGCAGACGAGCCCTACGCTCTCAGCTTAGCAAGCGAGTATATTAAACAAAAAAAATATGAAGTAGCAATTAAATCGTTAGATAGCTTTGTAGAACGGGATACAAACAATGCATTGATTTACTATTTAAGAGGATATGCTTACACTGAACTAAAAGAATATGAACGAGCGGAACAAGAGCTAAAAGAATCTGTGAGGTTAGACTCTAACTTTCATGAAGGCTACTACTACTTAGCTCTATTGAATGCAGAGTTAAACCATGTGGATGAAGCGAAGGAAAACGTAGAAAAGGCATTAGAAATAGAACCAGCTAACAAAGAATATCAAGATTTACAACGGAAATTAAATTGATAAAAATAGACAGAGTACTTAAGATTTTCTGCTTTACTATTGTGAGAACGTTTACTAAAATAAACTAGATAGGATTAAATGGTCTCATTATTTTATGACTATATGCAGGTGAAGAGATGAACACGTTATACGATGTGCAACAACTTTTAAAATCGTTTGGAATTGTTATATATATTGGTAATCGTCAAGCTGATATAGAGTTAATGGAAACAGAGATACGAGAGCTATATCAATCAAAGTTGATTGAAACACAAGATTATCAAATGGCAATTTTATTGCTTAGACAAGAATTACAAAAACAAAAGGAAAAAGGATGAGTAAAAAAATGGATGATAAATGGTTAGTTGGTGTTGACTTAGGCGGTACAACAATTAAGATGGCTTTTGTTAATCAATACGGAGAAGTGATTCATAAATGGGAAATTCCAACGGATATTAGCGAACAAGGGCGAAAAATCCCAACGGATATTGCAAAAGCAATCGACAAAGAAGTCGTGAACTTAGGAGAAAGCAAGTCGAAACTTATGGGGATTGGTATCGGTGCTCCAGGTCCAGTGAATTTTGCAAACGGTTCGATTGAAGTAGCAGTTAACTTAGGGTGGGAAAAATTCCCTATTAAAGATATTCTAGAAGTGGAAACTTCTTTGCCTGTAGTAGTGGACAATGATGCAAACATTGCGGCAATTGGTGAAATGTGGAAAGGTGCAGGAGACGGAGCGAAAGATTTACTATGCGTAACGCTTGGAACAGGTGTAGGAGGAGGGGTTATTGCAAACGGTGAAATCGTTCAAGGAGTAAACGGTGCGGCTGGTGAAATTGGACATATTACATCGGTGCCTGAGGGTGGAGCGCCATGTAACTGTGGGAAAACAGGCTGTTTAGAAACAATTGCTTCTGCAACAGGTGTTGTTCGATTAGCGATGGAAGCAGTGGTGAATACGGATAAGTCAAGCACCCTTCGTACACTTCTAGATGAGCATGATCAAATTACTGCTAAAGACGTTTTTGATGCTGCCCGTGCAAACGATGAATTAGCTGGAGAAGTGGTTGACAAAGTGGCGTTTCATTTAGGACTAGCACTTGCAAATTCGGCTAACGCATTGAACCCCGAGAAAATTGTCCTTGGAGGCGGTGTATCACGTGCAGGAGATGTGTTGCTCGATCCAGTGAAGTCTTACTTTAAAAAGTTTGCGTTCCCAAGAGTAGCTGAAGGAGCAGAGTTGGCAATTGCTACACTTGGTAATGATGCAGGAATTATTGGTGGGGCATGGTTAGTTAAAACATATGTATAAATAGGCGTAAACTAAAAAAAGAGAATGGTAGACGGTTCTACCACTCTCTTTTTTATGTAAAATAAAAGAAGGATTATCTTATCTCTTTGGTAAATTATCTTAATTATGTTTTTTGAAACTTTTTAGAAGAAAAAACGTAGAAAAAGAGAAGTATCTAATCTGATTATAACATTTCAATTATAAAGGTAATATGTTATAAATTATTTGCTTTTTTGTAAAAAAAACATTAAGATTAGGGTCGTTATATGACATTTACGGTGTCTGAAAACAGTGGATAAGGAGGTCCTTGATGAAAGACAAAATTTCATTGTCAAAGTTGTCGTTTATTCTTACTGCTGTCGTTTTGCTTTGGATAAAAACATATATTGTTTATAAAACACAGTTTGATATTACAATTGAGAATTCGACACAAGAGTTTCTATTGTTTATAAACCCACTGAGCTTTTTATTGCTTATTCTAGGGGCAGGTTTATTCTTTAAAACACGTAAAGGAGCTAAGGCTTACGTTTTAACTACTAGTTTCATAGTTTCCTTTATTTTATTTGCAAACGTAATGTTCTATCGTTTCTTTAATGATTTCTTAACGTTACCCGTTCTTTTTCAAACAAGTAACATGGGAGACTTAGGAAATAGTGCGTTTGAGTTGTTTAAATTGACGGATGTTTTAATGTTCGTAGACGTAATTTTCCTAGCAGTCCTTGCTTCTTTATTTAAAGCAAACAATAAAGTAGACGAGCCGACTACTCGTAAAACAAGGTTTGCTTTTTATATTGCAGTGGTGGCCGTATTTATTTCAAACTTGGCTTTAGCTGAAACAGAACGTCCAGAACTATTAACTCGTGCATTTGATCGTGAAATGCTGGTGAAAAATATCGGTACGTACAACTATCATATTTACGATATTGTACTGCAGTCAAAGACAAAAGCCCAACGAGCATTTGCTGATAGTAGCGAATTTGTTGAAACAGAAAATTATTTAAAAGCAAATCAAAAAGAGCCAAACCCTGATATGTTTGGAAAAGCAAAAGGGAAAAACGTAATTGTTGTTTCACTAGAGTCTACTCAAAGTTTTGTTGTAAATAATACGATAAACGGTGAAGAAGTTACGCCGTTTTTGAATGACTTTATTGAAGAGAGCTATTACTTTGATAATTTCTATCACCAAACAGGACAAGGAAAGACTGCTGATAGTGAGTTCTTATTAGACAATTCACTGTACCCACTAGGGCGTGGATCGGTATTCTTTACGCATGGAACTAATGAATTTAATGCAACGCCTGAAATATTAAAAGAAGAAGGTTACTATTCTGCTGTTTTCCACGCAAATAACAGTAGCTTCTGGAACCGAGATATTGTATACCCTAACTTTGGTTACGATCGATTCTTTAATATTAATGATTACAACGTAACAGATGAAAATTCTGTAGGATGGGGCTTAAAGGACAAAGAATTCTTTGAACAATCTGTGGAACACATGAAAACATTACCACAGCCTTTTTATTCAAAATTCATTACGTTAACAAACCACTTCCCATTTGAGCTAGATGAAGAAGATCGAATGGTTGATGAGTATGATTCAAACAGTCGCACGTTAAATCGCTACTTCCCAACATTACGTTATCAAGATGAAGCGTTTAAACAATTTATTCAAAAGTTAAAAGACGAAGGATTGTATGAGGATTCAATTATCGTTGTATATGGTGACCACTATGGTATTTCACAAAACCATAACGCAGCAATGGAAAAATATCTAGGAAAAGAAGTAACGCCTTATGTATGGACACAGCTACAGCGAGTGCCTATGGCGATTCATATTCCTGGAGAAACTGATAATAAAACAATCTCAAAAGTTTCAGGCCAAGTTGATTTAAAACCAACTATTTTACACTTATTAGGTATAACTACGGATAATCACGTTCAATTTGGAACAGATATGTTTTCAGAGGATAAGTTAGACTTTACTGTCCTTCGTGACGGAAGTTTTATTACAGATAAGTACGTGTATACTAGTGATAAATGTTACGATAAGTCTACTGAGCAGGAAACAGATAGAAGTAACTGTGAACCTTATATGGAAAAAGCAAAGCAAGAGTTAGATTACTCCGACCAGATTGTATATGGAGATCTTCTACGTTTCTATGATGGAACAACTTATCGTCCAGATAAAAAGCAAGAAGAAACTGATAAGAAATAAGAAAAAAGAGACTGAGACATAAGTAGTTCAGTCCTTACTATACCTGAACGATTGAGAGTTCATAACTTTTAATCGTTCAGGTTTTTTGTTGATTGTGAAAACAATGTTGGAAACAGAGTGGAATGGAGCGTAGGACACTCGACTCCTGCGGGAAAGAGAGGAAAACGGAGATCCCGCAGCGCAGCGAGGAAGCTCAGGTTCCTCCCCGCGGAAAGCGAGTGGCCGTAGCGCAATGGAACGAACGTGTTGAGACAAATCAAAGAGATGGGAACAGCTAGTGTTCGTCTTTTAGAAGCAATCATTTTGTTATGTCCCAAACTCTTTTTTTGTTCATTCTCTATCATAGTTTTAACATATAGATAATAAAGAGGAGCGTGATATGATGACCATTGTGAATGAATGTATTCCTTATAACTATGAGCGAACGATAACTGACCTCTATCGATTAATTTCTAAGTACCCTTATGGAAGGATTGAAAGTATTGGAAGAAGCGTACTTGGAAAACAGATTCCACATCTACTCATTGGTCATGGAAGCCATGTTGTACATATAAATGCTTCATTTCATGCGAACGAGTGGATTACAACAAACGCACTAATGAAATTTCTAGAAACGTATTTACGAGCCATTTATCGAGGAGAACGCGTTGCTGGAATTGATGCTCAGCTTTTATATGAAAATATTACTTTGTCTATTGTACCAATTGTAAATCCAGACGGTGTTAACTTAGTTATAGATGGAATTAATGCACATGAGGCGTACTCAGCGTTTATTCCTTATATAGGAAGGGAGGTTAATGATTTTCAGGGGTGGAAAGCAAACATTAGAGGGGTGGATTTAAATAATCAATTCCCTGCATATTGGGAGATTGAAAGAGAACGTAAAATTCCAAAGTCACCACACTTTCGAGATTTCCCTGGCTATGCTCCTTTATCTGAACCTGAGGCTAAAGCGATGGTTCAGGTTGCAAAACGATATCAATTTGACTGTGTAATTGCGCTGCATACCCAAGGTGAAGAGTTTTACTGGGGATATATGAACAAAGAGCCAATGGAAGCGAAAGAGATGGCGGAGTATTTTGAGAAAGTGAGCGGATACCGAGCAGTGAGAACAATTGATAGTCACGCGGGGTATAAGGATTGGTTCATTCTTGAAACTGGAAAGTTAGGCTTCACGCTTGAACTTGGTAAAGGAATTAACCCAATTCCTTTATCGCAGTTTCACATTTTATATCCAAAAACAGAATCAATTCTTGCTAATGCAATGAATATCCTTGCATGTAAATAAAATATAATCGTAATAAAAGCGCCTATCAAAGAGGCGCTTTTATTTATACTCATTCGTTAATGAGCTGCTGGATATCCATGATGTAAAATAGTCATAACCGTAAACCAACCAAATACAGCAAACGTTGCCACAGCAAAGCCTACTCCAAGGAAGTTTTTATTGCGCAAAGATGAAATAGCGGCAAAAATACCTAATAATGTTGTTAAGCCTAATATAATCATTAGTCCCATGAAACAACCTCCTTATTTGTAAGGATTGAAAGTAAAGCGCTAACATACTTCTAACTTCTTTATTGTAAAACTTTTCTAATGATTTGTCGAGGTGGAAAATTAGCAAAACAATGTTCTAGGGTTTTCATTTCCCTAGATTTATGTGTATGATAAAGCATAGAGACAATGAACTGAGAAAGATAAGGAGGCGCTGCTGATGAAATATCATCGCGTACCATTAGGACCTATACAAACAAACTGTTATTTACTTGTGAATGATGACAAAGAATGCTTAATTGTTGACCCAGGCGGCGAAGGAAAAAAACTTATTCAACTCATACATAAGCAACAATATAAACCACAAGCAGTGGTATTAACTCATGCGCACTTTGATCATATTGGTGGAGTGGATGAAGTAGCATCACATTTCTCTATCCCTATATATGTTCATAAAAAAGAAAAATCTTGGTTAAAAGACCCAGCAGTAAATGGTTCCACTTTTTTTGGTCTAGGAGAAGTAACTGTTCAATCTGATGTGACGCTGTTTGCCGGAGAGGGCAGCACAACAATTGGGTCATTTTCGTTTGAATTATATGAAACGCCAGGTCACTCGCCAGGGAGCGTATCTCTTTACTTTAAAGAAGCAGAGTTAGTTATTTCAGGAGATGCACTGTTTGAAGGAAGTGTTGGGCGTACCGATTTACATGATGGAAATCATGAACAGTTGCTGAAGAGCATTCATACAAAGCTTTTGGTACTGCCTGAAGAAACGTTAGTTTTATCTGGGCATGGTGGAGAAACAACAATTGGTCAGGAAATGGATCACAATCCGTTTTTAAATGGATTTTAAAAAAGAAGCAGCGATGAATCCATCGCTGCTTCTTTTTTATCATTATTGTCCGCCTGGCGTCATCATAAATGTACTCCAGTAAGTAAACCCTACAAAGAATACTGTTAAATAAGCACCAAACACATAGATGTACATACGTTCTGATAGTTTTAAATAGCTTAGTAAGACAAAAAAACCTGTTTGAGCTAAAAAGAGCAAGGATGTTTGTGGCATATGTCCAAGGTAAAACATGACTGCAAAGATCCCTGTCCAAAACCCCATTACACGGTACATACGTTCCATGTTTGTTGCCTCCTTTATCCCACTTGTCAATTATTAATTATAAAGTACAATTTATCCAATTGTAAATATAATCTAAGCATGCTTGTTGAAATTGTGTAGAAAGATAAGTAATTCTTTTCCATTATAGTACATTTATTGTTTGATGAAAACGTTATCTTTTTTGTTCAGCGAATCTTTTTGAAAAAAAGCATAAAAATAAAACAAAATAGTGTACAATAGTTATACAAAACATGTACTATGTGTATAAATTGATTAAACGACCTTACAGGAGGATATAAAATGGAATCAGTTATGTTTTATACGTATCCAAGTTGTACATCTTGTCGTAAGACGAAAAAATGGCTTGTAAAGCAAGAAGTTAATTTCAATCAGCGCCACCTCTTTCGCGAAACTCCTACTTATGAAGAGATGCTTGAATTATTATCAATGACAACTAAAGGTATTGATGAAATTTTAGCTAAGCGGAGTCAAGAATATAAAAATTTAGATGTCGATGTAGAAAGCATGACGATTTCGGAAGTCGTTCATTTGTTAATGGAGCAACCAAGACTTCTTAGAAGACCCATTTTAACAGATGGTAAAAAGCTTGTAGTAGGATACAATGAATCCGCGTTAAAAAACCTCGTAAAAAAGCAAAAAAAGGTTTCATCAATGGTGGGATGATGAGAGTTGTTATGGTAGATGGATAAGCGATAACGATTGAAGGTAAATAAATCGTTATCGTTTTTTTATGCTTTATGAAAAAATTAGTTCCGAGCCAATCGTTTAAAAAGAAAGAAAAAATTTTAAAAAAGAAGGAATTTCACTAAATAAGTCGAATTTCAACTAACACTACCAAGAAATATGCTTAAATATGACAGAATAAGGAGAGATGCTCATTGAATGAAATTGAACAATTAGCCACACGCATGATTCGTGAAGCATGTGAGATGAAGAGCTCGGATATTCACATTATCCCTCGAGCTAGAGATGCCATAATTCAGCTAAGAGTTGATCAAGATTTGGTTGCTCATCAAACGCTCCCAAAAGAGGTATCTGAACGACTCATTTCCCACTTTAAATTTTTAGGGAGCATGGATATTGGTGAAAGACGAAAGCCTCAAAATGGTGCACTGTCTACAATAATCGATCATATTAAAGTTAATCTACGTTTATCCACTTTACCTACATTGCAGGATGAAAGTCTCGTTATTCGTGTATTACCCCAAACGCAAACAACTTCTCTTAAATATTTATCACTTTTTCAAAATCATACCAAAAAACTTATTTCACTGCTTAAGCATTCACATGGATTAATTGTGTTTACTGGGCCAACAGGATCCGGTAAAACAACAACTTTGTATACGTTACTTCATGAGGTCAACCATTTATTAAATCGAAATGTCATTACGCTTGAAGATCCAATTGAACAGCAGAGTGAAAAAGTACTGCAGGTACAAGTGAATGAACGAGCTGGCATCACGTATGCAACAGGTTTAAAAGCAATTTTACGTCATGACCCTGATATTATTATGGTCGGGGAAATCCGCGACGCTGAAACAGCTCAAATTGCGGTTCGCGCAGCTTTAACCGGTCATTCTGTTAGGATAATAAGACAATGCAAGCGTAGAAATGACTCAATAAAACTCGATTTCTACAATTTCTACACTTTCAAATCGTGGTCGTGGACTAATCTTGTCTACGACTATTTTTTTGACTAATAATTGTAGCATCATCTTTTTCTCAATAGCGGTTAGGGTTTTCCAGTTAGTTCGAATCTCTTGTAGGATTGTTTTAAATTCGATGGGATCCATTGAGTTAGTTGCAGGTTTAATGTTATCAAGCTCTTCCCGAATTTTCGCTTCTGTTGTATTTTCTTCTTCCATACGAGCTGAAAAATCTTCATCATCAATCATATTGTTTACCCAGGCGTATTGCCATTTCTTTCTGCGCTGCTCAATAGCACGCAAATCTTTTTCTAACAGCATGATTTGTTCTTGAGTTTCTTTTTGGTCATCTACTGGATTAAGATCTTGAATATCATCTTGATCAATTTCAATTTCTTGTAAATAATTTAAAAAGTGACGCTCGATAAAAAGCTCAGACATATTACGTTGATCGCACAGTCCTAGGATTTGCTTTGAGCAATAATAGGAACGAGGACGATAAATTTTTTCACCACGCTTTGAATATCCATATTTACCAGAAAGAGGAGCACCACATCTAGCGCACTTTATGGTGCCAGAGAAAATAAATTCGCTAGTAGCTGCTTTAGGGTGTGCAGTTTTTCTTGCTGTAGCTATGCTTTGTACTTTATTAAAAGTGACAGGGTCAATGATTGCTGGTACAGAATTTTCCACTTCAAAATATTGATCATTGTGAACACGATAATTATAACGAATAGTACCAATGTAAGTAGGGTTTCTTAATATATATCCAATCTTAGAGCCGGTCCAATTGTTTCCGGATTTATTTAAGATATTAAGTGCATTTAACTCAAGCGCAATCTTATGCATACCTTTTCCAGACAAGTACATATTAAACATACGTTTAACAACGAGAGCTTCTGCTTCATTAACTATTAAACCTTTATTATCTTTGTCCAAGTCATATCCGTAAGGAGCTACATTGATAACCCATTGTCCTTCTCGAGCCTTTTGTTCCATACCCATTCTAACACGTTCGCTTAGGTTTTCACGTTCCCATTGAGCAAGAGCAGCAACGATAGTAATAAACATGCGCCCCATAGCTGTAGTAGTATCATAGACCTCAGTAGCAGATTTAAATTTACAGCCATGAGCATCAAAAATCTCAAGTAGCTTGTACAAATCTAAAACAGAACGAGTTAACCGATCTAACTTATAAACTAAGACACATTCAATTAACCCTTGTTCAATATGCTGAATCATGCGTTTTAGATTTGTACGCTCCATATCTTTAGCGCTTTGTCCATCATCAATATAAAAGTCAACTATCTCCCATCCTTGAGAGAGACAGTACGCTTTTAGACGCTCTGTTTGAGCACGAATAGAATAACCTTCTTTTGCTTGTTCTTCTGTAGATACACGAATATATAATGCTGTACGCATAAAAAATCAAGCCTCCTTTTGTGATTTACTGAAACCAGTAAGATAAGTGGAAACTATAGCTAGAAATTTTATATATGAAAAGCTAAGTACCTTTCCAATTCTCCCGGTTTTTTCTTTAAGTAGTAGGGAAGTACTGTCCTTTAAAAATCCTACTCCTGCAATAGCCACGTCATCTTTAGTAATAATTAATAATTCATCCCCATCCATAAACATGTTTGCGAGCTGAATCATTAGTCTATCGACAAAAGGATCTAGGGACAAATTTAAGAATGTATCAAACATATCTACCGGAAGTACAACAAACTCATTTTTGTTTTTTGGCTCTTTTTCAAAAAGCATAGGCTCGTAATCAATGATATTATCTACGTTTAAAAGGTTATATCTATCCAAAGATTTTAGTACTGGAATATCAATTAAAGTAAAATTTTCAAAGTTATTCATGAAAGTTAGCTCCTTAAAAGAATGTATGTTCGTATTTTAGTTTGAAAGAAAAGTCCTAATTAAAGGACCTTCTTGAAGTTTTTATTGGTCACAAGCAATTCCATCTCCATCACGGTCTAACTTTCTAGAGTATCCAGGTTCACCTTGACTAATTGGAGCAGCACCTGCAGCTTCTACTTCACCACAGTTTGCATAAAAAACATTAGTATTAGTAGATTGTGATGCTTCCTGTGCTGCTTTGTCTGCAGCGGCTTGTTGTTCAGCTTGTCGTTTTGCTTCAGCAGCAGCCTGAGCTTCTTGCTCGGCTTTACGAGCCTCTTCAGCTTTTCTTGCTTGCTCTTCTTGAGCTGCTTTTTCTTCTTCAGCTTTCTTTGCAACAGCGTCTTGTTCAGCTTTTCTTTTTTTAACCGCTTCATCAGAAATTGGAGTCAATACTACATTTGTTTGAAAGCTTTGTAATTTTATTGTATCTCCTTTTTTTAGCTCAATGTCTAAGTCATTATACATAAGAGGTGGATTTAGCTGCGTCCCTAGTATTTCATTAACAACAGCATCTTGTTTTCCTTTTCTGTAAATAACAAAATTACCACCAGTTTCATCCTTAGTAGAAGCAATGTAGTTACCAGGTAAAATGTCTTTATCTACTGTGTAATCACCATTTTTAAAGGTTACAGGTTTATTAGGATCAATTTTCACACCAGTTTTAGATTCTTTTTCTTTCTTTTCGACTGAAATGTCATTTGTTGATGAAGTTGTTTCTGTTGTAACATTCTTTGTTGCAGGAACATTTGTAGAAGTCTCGTCTTCACCGTTAAAGAAGCTTATGATGAAAGATATTATGAATAAGTAAATTAAACTAGCTGTGATTTGTTTCCACCTTTTTTTAGAACGAAAACCTAGTATTTTTTGATAGAATTTTCTAGGCACTTTGGTGAATGTATTTTTCTTTTCACCCTCTAAAAACTTTTGGACATCTTTCCCTTGAGGACTCACAACGAAATCTTTTCCATCCAAGTGAAATATGGACTTTAATGTAAAGTGATCCACTTCACCATGTTTATTTTCTGGCCAAATTAATTCGCCTGTTTGTATAAGCTGTTTATTATCCATTAATTTATAAATAATAAGCTTGTCTTTCAGAAAGGCACCGTATTCACCAGAATTCCCTTTTTTTCCGATGCTGGCAGATTGGATTGACCAAGTATCCCAGTGTTTTTCTCTTATCAATCTTTGAGTTAATGCACTTTCAGATTCTTTCTTTTCATTTGACCCTTTCTTTTGACTCATTGAATACACTCCTTATATTGAACTATTAAAATCTCAAAAAAGTTTAAAAATAAGATATTTTACCAGTAAAAAAGATTAAAAAAATTTACTCACCTAACACTTTGAAATGGCAGGCAGCAAAGACCTAAATAATTGATTTCTCTTATATGCTTGTCGAGCTTGTATAGCACTTAATCTCGCTTCGCACACTTCAACAGGGACCCCAAATAGTTCTGAAGCATGTTTTAAAGAATCTTCACCAGATTTTAAATACTTTAACATATGATAGGGAATTGCAGCATATTTAACAAAGTTTCTAGCCTCATATTCTTGCAATTCAAAAAACATTTGAGGCATTTTATCCTGAGTATAAACATGTCTCAAAACATGGCATAACTCATGATAAAAATTTTCTTTTTGATTTAAAGAATCGAGTCTGCTATCTAGGTGTATCAAATATGTTCCTGCCCATTTACCAGAAGCTGAATTTCTTGGGTGAGTACGAACTAAAAAACCAAACTTTTTGGATAGCTTTGATACTGTTAAATCTTCAGGACGCAGAATATTCCTTCTAATATATTCATTTGAAATCCATTCCTCTAGATGAGTAGGCACATATTCTAAATCCAATTAAAAACCTCCTAAAAATGTAGTGGTATAAGAAAGTATGTTCTCGTTTTTGATAAAAAAATAAGGCACTTTAGCACAAACAAGAACACGATCACATCCTAATCACTTTCTCAATCACTAACATGCTATAAAGCCTTATGTATTAAGGTGTGAAGAAATTGTTTTAATTCGAAATCCCAATCACTTTCTCACACAAAAACCAATCATTTTCCCAATCTATATTAATAACATCATTTATTAATAACAACAAAATAACTTTGAAGAAGAAGTAGTAGACACGTACGTAAATATCTCATGCATACAATTATTTTTTTACGTCTTGCTCTTTTTGCCAGAGGTAAAACTCAATTTCTTTTCTTATTTGATTTTTTAGTTCTTTGATTTCTTCTTCAGAAAGACCAGTTAGGTCATATCCCCAAAAACCATCGAGAACTTGTTCATCATCTTTAAGGGAGTCACCTTGAGGATCATCTGTGCGCCCAATAAGATAATCTACAGTTACGTCAAAATAATCAGCAATCTTTTTTGTCATATCAAAATCAGGTTGTCTATTTCCTTTTTCATAATTGGCATATGTGCCCCTATGAACTCCAAGTATTTTAGACATATCTTCTTGAGTTTTGTTTTTATCTTTACGAAGTTCTAATAACCGTTTATTAAACACTTTAGACACCTCACTCTCTTAAGTATTATAGCGTGTCAAAAAGAAACAATAAATAAATGTGTCAATTTGAATAAAAATCTGTTGACTTTGTGTCATTATGACGTTATTATTGATTCAAGTAGTCAAAATGACACAATGAACGAGGTGATTATATGAGAAATTGGCTTATCGAAATAAGAGGGAATCTCAGCCAACAATTTGTTGCCAATGAAGCCGGTATTGATAGAGGCTCTTATAGCAATATAGAGCTTGGTAAAAGAAACCCCTCAGTATCTACAGCGAAAAAAATAGCTCAAGTTTTAGATTTCGAATGGACAATTTTTTTTGAAGATGATGTCGTCGAAACGAAACAAAATGCATTGTGAATTTAAAAGGAGGCCTTAAAAGATGACCTGGCAAGAAATGCTCAAATATTGGTTCGTAATGACAACAGCTAACATATTCGTTTTAGGGTTAAGTGTTTACCTATTTCAAGAATCTATCAAATCAATTAAGCGTAAAGGTGGCATTCGAAAGTTACTTGCCCATTCCATATCACGTTCAACGTGGCATAGGCTATGGAACGATTAATCAAAGGAGGAATCAAAAGTGAATAAACCAAAAATGAATCAACCTTCAAAAGAAGCAATCCGCAACATGCTTGAATTTTTTATGAGAACTTCAGTACCACGTATCATGGCTGCAAGAGAAAAAGAAAAGACTGAAGTTGAAAAAGAAAAAGTTAAAATCGTCTAGCTCATTAAATAAATTGATAGCCTGCTATTTTAGGTTAACATGCAAGCTCGTCATAAAAACAGGGACGAAATATGGCTGTAATATCAGAAACTTACAATTGAATATGACAGGGAGAGGTAGTTATGAAAAGTAAAGCAAATTTAGGAGAAATCTTGAAAGAGCAAGGGAAAACTCAAGCAGAATTTGCAAAGGAAGTAGGATATGTTCAATCCACTATTTCAAAAATGATTACTGGGGATCGACCAGTTACTCAAGAGGCTAAGCCACTATTTGCAAGAGCTGTGGATAGCTTTAAGTTTTACATCGGCACGATGAAAGATACTACTGGCATTTCATTAACTCCTTACATGAACGGAGATCGAATACACAGGGATATTGCTTCTATGCGAATGCTCGTTGAGAAAGAACGTAGAGAAGCTATGGAGTATTGGAACAAAGATTTCTGGCACATACCAGCTGACCACGCTAATGAGATTGAGCGAGAAGAGGTTAGGCAGTTTGTAAAAGAGTATTCGGAGAAGCTTGCTGCTGAATTTAATTTACTTGGCGTTGTATGCGAAAGATATGACTTTTCCTTAAAAGAGATTGATCAGCAATTAGAAATGGCCTTGAAATCAAGGGGGTTAGTCAAGTGAGTGTACAAGCTGTAGACATCCATAATCAAGTAAAAAAATTAGAAGAAGCTGGATGGGCAATCATTGAATCAATCGATTTAAATATTGATATGCAGGAGTTGCAAGAAGAAGCTTTTGATACAGTACTTGCAGCTAGGAAAATTCAAAACCAGTCTTTAAGTCGCGTGGAACGACTTGTAGCAGATATGAAAAGTAAGGGTTTGGATGTTGATATAGTTCCTCGTTACCTCAAACTGAAGGAGGAGACAAGCTATGTATAAGATTCCAATGATGAAAGCTAGCGAAGTTAGTAAGTGGTGTAAGACATTGAAGGGTCACCCGGTTTTACTTTTAGATATTGAACGTAGAATTCGACAAAACGTACAGAGAAATAAAAAAACAGTCAGCTAATTGGGATAGCCAACTGTTCGTTTCGAATTACTAGATTGCAATTATAGTATACCACGTTACATAAGTGGACGACAAGCATTGTTCTTGTCGTCATGGTCAGGAAAACCCTTTATCTATCGGTCCGCAACCGTAAAGGCACAACTCATTTTCCTGATTATGACGATGCGAACAGCATCAGAAAGTAGGTGAATAACGTGCATTTAGAACATCCTGAAATCACTCAAGTAAATCGTACAGGCTATGCAAGTATGGTAGTTCATTCTGATCATGCTGGAGTTGATTATTTCGGAACTGAAATTCTTATCGGTGATGAAATTGTAAGTGATGATAACACAGGCGAAGTGGTCCTGAAAGAAGATTTGGAAAAGTACTTGGAAGAAGAGTACGGGTTTAAATTTACAACTGCAAAATAAAAAGCCTGCACGGATCAGGTGCAGACTTCAAATGAAATGTTTGTGAAATTGAATTACTTACAGTTTATTAAAAAACTTTATAAAAAGCAAGGAGTGAGTACATGCAAGCTCAGGTTTTAGCTTTCACGGAAGATATGAGTCGTGAAGATTGGTTGGAACAACGTACAAAAGGAATTGGTGGATCGGATGCATCAATTGTTCTAGGTCTTAATAAATGGAAAACACCTTTTGAATTGTGGCTTGAGAAATCAGGCCAAGTTATTCCTCAAGAATTGCAGAGTGATGCAGCTTATTTTGGCACATTACTAGAAGATTTAGTAGCCAAAGAATTTGAAAAGAGAACAGGTAAAAAAGTTCGTCGGAAAAATGCCATGCTTCAGCATCCAAAACACTCTTTTATCATTGCTAACGTTGATCGCATGATCGTTGGTGAAAAAGCGATTTTAGAATGCAAAACAACTTCTGCTTATAACGCAAAGGAATGGGAAAGTGAAGAGATTCCAGCTAACTATATTGTTCAAGTACAACATTATTTAGGGGTTCTTGGACCTGAATACAAAAAAGCGTACTTTGCTGTTTTAGTTGGAGGCAATAAGTTCATCTGGAAAGAGATTGAGCGTGATGATGAATTAATTGAAATTATCTTTTCGCAGGAGATTAATTTTTGGAATGAACATGTGAAAGCAAATGTGGCCCCTGCTTTAGATGGTTCGAGTGCAGCTGAACAATATTTGAAAGAACGTTACGCGGAATCAGACGAGCTGAAAACGGTAGATCTAAAGCCCGAGAACAACGATAGAATAGAGCAGTTTCTGTATTTGAAAAAATCTATAAAAGAGCTGGAAGCTCAAGCGAAGGAAATCGAAAATCAAATCAAATATGAAATGAAAGATGCTGAAATTGGAAGGGCGAAAAAATTTCAAACTAAATGGAAAACAACTGTATCTGGGCGTGTGGATACTAATTTACTTAAGGAAAAGTTCCCGGATATTTATCAGAAAGTATTGAAAGAAAGTCGCTCTAGACGTTTTAGCATTAAGGAGGTCAATTGAAGATGGCAACTAATCAATCTTTGAAGAATCAGATTGCAAACAAAAAAGATAGTGCTCAGGCGCCTGGCTCTGCACAATCATTAGGTCTTAAGGGATTATTGAATGCCCCCACTATGCAAAAAAAGTTTGAACAGGTATTAGATAAAAAAGCTCCACAGTTTATGGCATCTATTTTAAATCTTTACAACGGAGACGTTAGTCTTCAAGAGGCAGAGCCTATGTCCATTGTATCAAGTGCGATGGTAGCAGCTTCATTAGATTTACCGGTAGACAAGAACTTAGGATATGCCTGGATTGTAGCTTTTCGTGATAAGAACAAAGGTGGAGTAAAAGTTGCTCAATTTCAGCTTGGTTATAAAGGTTATATCCAATTAGCTTTACGTAGTGGACAATACAAAGCCATTAACGTTATTGAAGTACGTGAGGGCGAAATGAAAAGCTGGAATAGGTTAACAGAAGAAATTGAATTAGATCTTGATGCAGCTACGAGCGAAAAAGTAATTGGATATTGCGGCTATTTTAAATTAATTAACGGATTTGAAAAGACAGTTTATTGGACAAAAGAAGAAATTGAAACACATCGCGTTAAGTTCAACAAAGCTAAAGACAAAAAATCCTTAAATAATGTATGGAGATCAGATTATGATGCGATGGCTATGAAAACAGTCCTTCGTAACATGTTAAGTAAATGGGGCATCCTTTCTATTGATATGCAAAAAGCAATTATTGAAGAGGATAAGGAATTAGAGCGCAAAGACATTACAAGTGAGGTAGACCAATCGGAGAAT
Organism: Priestia sp. KCTC 13724; assembly: GCF_056820425.1. Lineage (NCBI taxonomy): Bacteria > Bacillati > Bacillota > Bacilli > Caryophanales > Bacillaceae > Priestia > Priestia sp. KCTC 13724. Next base: position 37,613 of record NZ_JBXDLD010000171.1, read on the forward strand.
ACGATTGAAGCTACATCGGAAGTGATTGAAAGTAAAACTCCAACTGATGAGAAACCAAGCATTTTTGATGGAGAAGTCATTGACATTAAAGATGAGGACTTACCTTTCGATAAATGAGAGAAGAACGCATAGCATTTCCTCACTGCTATAAATTTTTAGCGAAAAACAAAGAGCAATATGAAGGCTATATTCAAGGATTTCTTAATCTCTATCATCCGGATCTTAAAATGGTCCGAATTGAAAAATATTATGTTGTTTGTACCAAAAAATAGTACTTAAAGGAGTGAGTACGGGGCATGAGTCAAGTAACAACGGGGTTTGTCATCCAGCCCCGGCTATCTTTCCAGAACAAACGTGATCAAGTGTTATATAACTTTTTTGTCAGTGAAGCAAATTTTGCATCAAACACTTACTGCGAGCGTGGTCAGTTGAAAATAAGAGTTAAGGATTTAACAGATGTGTTTGGCCATACTGACAATATTCTTAGAGCTTGTATTAAAAGGTTAGTTGATGACGGGTTCATCACAAAAAAGCGTTTAAAAGGTAGTGAGGGCTTGCTGATAACAGTTAATAACTACGACGAATATCAAAAGCTAGCAAGCTACCAAAAGTCTAAAAATGAGCTTTCTGAAAAGCCACAGCAACCAACGGTGGAAAAGAATAACGTTTTTACTTTTTTTGAAACAACTTTTGGTGGATCTTTATCACCTAAAATGGCACAGGATATTGGCAACTGGGTAGATGATTTTAATGGAAATGAAGATGTTGTAATAGCAGCTATGAAACTAGCCATTAGAAAGAAAAAAGCCTTCTGGGGTTACGTCCAACCTATATTAGTCGATTGGCACAATAAGGGTGTTCGTACCTTAGAAGATGCAAGGAATTTGCAGAATCAATCAAGGAGGGAGAAAAATGATAAGCCTAAAGAAGTCATTGCAAACACTAGCCAAGGAACGTCCGGAATTTCAGAAGAGACTCAACGACTTGAGAGAATCGCACAAGAAAAAGGACTTGTTACAGGGGAGATACGAGATACTTACGTCGATTTCTGATGAATGCCCATATCAAAAATGTGATGGGACAGGCCAGTATTTAGTAAAGGACTGGAAAGAAAGTAGGGAATTCATGAATCCTTGCCCTTGCCGATCTGATAAAGCTGTAAAGAAGAAGCTGTTAAAAGCTCGTATTCCAGAAGAATTTGTACAAGCTACTATTTCATCCTTTGACATTAACTTATACAAAAAGCAACAGGGAAAAGAACGTGCAGCCATTGCGAAGCGAGCATCAGCTAATTTTGTCCAAAACTTTAACCAAATGCAAGAGCAAGGAAAAGGTTTGTATCTATACAGTGAAACAAAAGGTTCTGGTAAAACAAGACTAATGGCTAGCATTGTAAATGCTTTAACAGCAGTCTATGACAAACCAGGTGAACCATTAAGTATCTTATTCTCTCCAACAATTGATTTGCTTGATGACATCAAAAAGACTTTCAGTGATGACAGCAAAGTTAAGACATCTGACTTAATCGAAACCATTAAAAACGTAGATATTTTGGCTTTAGATGATATTGGGGTTGAAAAAGTAACAAGCTTCGTAGAAGAGAAGTTTTCCGGAATTATGGATTATCGCTTAAGCAACAAAAAAGTAACTTTGTTTACGTCCAATCTTTCAATTGATGATCTGGACATCAAATACAAAGAAGGTCGTGTAAGTAGTCGGATTGAAAAGATGGCATTTCCCATTTATATGCCGGATGAAAAGATACGAAGCTATTTAGCTCAGCAAGAAAATGAAGATTTACAGTCGCTTTTATATAGATAAAAGGGGGATTCACAGTGTGTGAATTATGTAATGGGAGAACAAGGGTTGACCTATTATCGGTCAGCATGATGGAAGTTCAACTTTGCTCACAATGCATCCAAGAGGGTACGGATGATATTAATTATTTCAATATTTCGATGAATTTATTTGAACAACGTATCACAGCTTTTGAACAACAACAAGAAATCTTACATAAACAAGCTGGATAACAGATGGGAGGTACTAAATGGAGCTTAGAAAGCGTGTAGAGGAAAAAAGAAAGAGTTTAATTAATGCTCTTATTCAAAAAAACGTCTATAAAGATTCGAACGAACGGCAGCTCTACGAACTTACTTTAACTGAACTTGAGGATTTATATAGACGCGTATAGGAAGGTGACTTATTCGTGTTAGAAGTCGGAATGTCAGTAGATGTGTTCAGTCAATTCATGACTGGACCAGGAAAAATTGTTCACATTAGCAATGAATCGTACTATCCGATACAAGTTGAAATGGACAAGCCGGATGCAGATGGTCACAAAATGTGCCGTTTTAATCATGCTGAGGTCAAACCTCAAGAAGAGGGAGTAAAGCAGCCTGTAGATACTGAGTATCTTACAGTTGAATTAATTAAAGTGATACAGGGTCATTCATCACTAAAACTGGGTGAGTGCTTTAAAGCAAAGCCTACAAAGCAAAATAAGGGCTCTCATTACTATTTGTATGAAGATGATAAATTTAGAGGCTGCTTCCCAGTATCACATTTTCGTACTTTCACTTTGACAGACGTTGTAAGGCGTACGAAGAGACCTAAGCAAGCTGATTTGAACGAGGTTAAGGAAAAGGTAACCGAGTTGGATAAACGTGCTGAGAAGGAAATTAAACACAGTGATAAGCCGCATCTGACTCTCGTTGAAAATAAACCTAAAGCAGAAAAGCCTCAAAAGAAAGAAAAGAACCATTTTAGGCAAATGGAGCAAGAGGGTCAAACTTCAATTTTTGATTTTATTTAAAGGAGAGATGGATATGAGAGAAATTAACGTTTTTCAATATAACGGGAAATTGTTAACACATAGTAGAGAAGTGGCTGCAATGATTGGTAAAGATCATAAAAATTTATTAGCAGATATTCGAAGTTATGTTGAAGTCCTAGAGATGAGCTCAAATTTCAGCCCATCTGATTTCTTTATCGAAACAGTGTATTTAGATAAATTGAATCGTACCAAGCCTTGCTATCATTTGACAAAAAAAGGCTGCGATATGGTCGCTAATAAAATGACTGGAACAAAAGGTATTATTTTCACTGCAACATATGTCTCTAAATTTGAAGAAATGGAATCAAAGTTAAAAATAACGCAGGCTCCTTCTTACATGATTGATGATCCTATCCAGCGAGCGCAAAAGTGGATTGAAGAGCAGAAGGAGAAGCAGCATCTTCTAGTTCAAAATCAACAAAAGGATCAAAAAATCGAAGAGCTGCAGCCTAAAGCCACTTACTACGATTTGATTTTGCAAACAAAGTCTCTTCTATCGGTTAGTCAGATAGCAAAAGACTATGGAATGAGTGCTATCTCGTTTAATAAGCTGCTTCATAAATTAGGCATTCAATACAAGCAAGGTGATTGCTGGCTCTTGTATCAAAAATATGCTGATAAAGGCTATACACATACAAAAACTCATGTTGTGGATTCAGAAAAGAGTAAGGTCCATACGTATTGGACGCAAAAAGGCAGAACATTTATCTATGAAACGCTCAAAGGCGAAAATGTTTTACCTGTTATTGAAAGAATGGCTAGTTAAGGAGGAGGAAAAACAATGAGTCATTACGTTTTTTATGATGGAAAAAGAGTTATGATGACAGCTTCTTGTAGTGAGAATAAAGCTCAAGAGTTATTAAAAGTAGCACAAATGATGCGGCCGGACGCCGTTATGAAAACTGTTAATAAAAAGGAATACGAAAGGATTGAAGAGGAGGATATGAACTATGATTGATCATACTCTAAAGCCTGGTGAACTATTAGAAGTTAAAGTGGTCGGCTTACATGTTATTTGCAAATTCATGAGCTATTGCAAAAGACCTGCTCACATTCATGTTGAAGTTACACAAGTTATCCAGGGAAAAGTGACAGCAGGTTATGAAGCTTGCATTCCTATTACAAAATATATGTTTCGTTACGAACCTCCTAGTGATACTGAAGTGATTTTGCCTAGTGAAGATCAGAAATTAGTAAACAAGCTAATTGAGGATTTAGAAAAGCAACTGTTTGATTATCACATTAACAAGGCACTTGATACCGGAGATAAGGACAAGTTCCTTGAATTGGTGAGGGGGATGAAAGGTGAAGTACAAGGAAGCACAAGCTGAGTTGCAAAAAGTATTTGATCATCAACAAACAGTTAGTGTTCCAAAGTTAAAGAGATTGTTCCAGTCGTTAAACATATCAGTTAAAAAGCCATTAGGAAATTCAAATGAAGAAATATCTTACTTAAAAGGGGAAATATCTAAGTTAAAAAAAGAAAACAAACGATTGAAAGGGATGGATTCATGATCAACAAATCAAAGCAAAAGAAACGTTTAGGAAGAACAATTAAACAACGCACTAAGGTAGCAAGTGCTGTTAAGTTGGATCGCGCATGGATTAATTTCTGGAATATCAAGACTAAAGAGCTGGAGGCGAGACATAAATGAATTATTCTCTAGGTGAAATGATGATAATTACTGGCATGACCACAATGGTTGAAGATGAAGGTAAGCATCCGCGTGAAGTAATGGAAGCAATGGAAAAAATCAAACGTGATACATTTCATGCTTTGCTAGATATTCATAAAGAAGCAAAAGGAAGTAAATAAAAAAGACGCTCTGCCAGGAGCGTCTTGTGGAAAAAATAATTTTATAAAAGGTAACCTCATTATACACTACCTTTTATTATTTTTAACCAGGAACATCTTCCCAGCAATCCTATTTGAAATTATAACATGAGGAGGTATTTTCTGGTGAGTGTAAATACAGAGAAAATGACCGCTGAAATAGACTTGATGAACAATAAAAAAATGTATGTAGTGAAAGATGGCCAGTTAATTGAACATGAGCTGCCTGATTACGGAGAAACGTTAGTTATTACCCTTGGCGGTAAGGTCGATAGATTGGAAACTAAGACGAAAAGGAAGGTATGAACATATGAATAACATCTGTGAAGTGTGCGGAGAACGTGAGAGTACTAGCCTTTGTGATTATGCAACGGGTACTGGAGTTGTAACCAGTGCTACCTTTCAAGAAATCACTGAAACATGCGACAAGAGAATGTGTAAGGAATGCTTGGTTAAATTATGGGCCAATTGCGATGTCTGCCCTGATCATGCTAAGGAAATTAAAAATAAATTGGACAACTAAATAAACAGCCTTAACGGAAAAACCGAGGGCACTAAGTAAGCACTAGCTTATTTGGTGTCCTTTTTATTTTATAAGGGGGGTCATTACGATGAAAGTTAAAGTGGAGAAGGATTATTGCAAACGGTGTGTATGGCAGCAGAATGGATTATGTATGTTCCAACGTTGTGTAAAAGGATATGGATTTGTAGCAGATAAGTCACTTCAAAAGGAGGCTAAATGATGGTAGCTGAACAATTAACCTTACTTGAACCAGTAGATGAAAAATTAGTGCGAAAAATCGTAATTAAAGAATTAAAAGAATATAGAGCTCTAAAGGTTCAGGTGGAAAATAAAGAAGAGTGCGAACGTACAGGTCTGGAATTATTCCCATCTATTCGTAATTCTCGTCACATTAATGAATTAAAAGTTAAGCAAATTGATAGAGCTTTAAAAAACAGTTTGGATCAAGAAGAGCTCTTAATCATCGAAAAGGCATACCTTACATCAAAACGAACGAAAGACATTGAAATTTATCTTGAAATTGGAGTGAAAAAAGATACGTATTATGCAATGAGAAACAGAGCTTTGAATCGCATAGCTACAGCACTTGGGATAATCTAAGTGCTTTTTCCTTTTGTAGAAAAAACACCGAAAAATACCAGAAAAAAAGGGGACAAAATAGGGGACTATTTATTTTTCCATCAAAGGTAAGATTTTCTTATAAGCAATAGCGCTTATGGGAAACGTACCAGTCCCTTATAACGGGTATACTCGGGTGTATCGAATGACTATGAAGGTTGCCGGCTGAAATTACGGGGGAACAACTGGAGTCTAGCTGTATTGCGTACGATAACCACGGGGTAGTGAAGTGTGGAAGTCCTTCACGAAACTACTGTCTGTCATTCTATGTACAGCAACCGTTACTACAATCCTGGCCTCCTCCCGGGTGATTGATAAAGAACGGGTTTAATTTAATTAAGCAATTAGCGTAATGGGGTGTTAAATAAATAGTATAAGAAATGGTTATAAGGGAATATTGTGAATAACGATTAGTATTAGTACTAATCGAACAAGGTACACACATGGTAAATGTATCATCACTACTTGTATAAAGCGCCCTCCTCCACGGGTGCTTTTTATTTCGAGAAAATATGTTAAATATATCCTTTGTCTTATATAATTGGGACAGGGGGTGAGAAGAATGAAATTACTAGTTAAATTTAAAGGGCAAGAAATACCTTTGCTTGTAACGAGTGCACCTAAAGAAGTACTACAAACAATTATTGAGAGCAAAGATGATAGAATTGTTTATAAGAGTGACACCTTATATCTTGATCATGATTTTAAAGATATAGAATCAATTAACGTCACATTTGATTAATGAGGAGATACCATTATGTTGTTTAATGATATTGGTAAATGGAAGATTGATTCAACGAAGAGTACAGCAGGACGTTGGGGTTTATCCCAACCAGGTAGAGGTCGTAAACCAGGTGCATTAGATCCAAGTGATTTTGGGCCTTTGGAAAGACCAGGTGTTATTGATCCAAGTGATATTTAATAATTAACAGAAGCATCCTTTCGAGGGTGCTTTTTTATTTGGAGGGAAAATAAATGACAATTACTATACCAGAAGGCGCTTTATGGTTTGTTGGTGGCGGAATCAGTTTTATTGTGGTTCTTTTTATACTTGGATGGATATGGGGGAAGAAAAACTTAGGCTGAACTTATGGCTAGCCTATAGAAGTTAACCAAAGTTGAACTAAACACAAAAAGGTGCTGAAAAACAGTACCTTTTTGTGTACGATATGTACTTGGAAGTTGATGTTATTAAGCAGTAGTAATATATTCGATATTTTCTACTGGTAAGAAAAAGGTTTTACCCCCACACTCTAACTCTATTACTCTTAATTCTGGGTCGATGCTTTTTAAGATTCCTTTGTAGCTTGTCTGTTGTGTTTGTACAGCGATTTGCTTATTAAGATGCTTAGATAGTCCAGTTAACACGCTATCACTCCTATAAGATTATTAAAAATTTCCAAGTAGCAATGATAATAATATCACAAATGCGGGAGGTAGGTGCTATGTAAATGTCTAAATTAAGCTTTAAACAAGAGTTATTTATAGAAGAATATCTTATATCATTTAACGCCACCCGGTCGGCTATTAAAGCTGGATATAGTGGACGTACGGCATCAGTAACAGGGGCGAAGCTGCTAAGAAATGCTAAGGTCGCTAAAAAAATTGATGCTGAGATGAAGCGGTTACGCGAAAGAATGTCGGAGGATAGCAATAAGGTCTACGCTGAATTATGGAAACAGTTAGATGCAATTGATAAAAAGATAGCAGATCATGAGCAAGCTGTTGAACAAATCGACACACTTGAGCGAGATAATAATGATATTCTTCCCGAAATTCAGGAACTTAACGAACAAATAGCTACAATTAATCAAAGGAAAAGAGAAGCTTCTAAGAAAGAGAATGCGACTCTGGTTTCTAAGCTTGAAGAAGATATTGAGGTTCTTGAACAAGAGCTAAAGCCTTTGAAAAAAGATAAAGATGCTCGATACCGCGAAATAGAGCGATTATATAAGTATCTAATCAAACCAGCAGCATGGGAAAAAATCATGTCTATGAGAAAAAGTATATTGCATGACATACTTGATCGTGGAGGTTATAAATCAACAGATAAACTTGAAGTGAGTGGAGATGTAAAAAGCACTCTTGATTTGTCCAGCCTCTCTATTGAGGAGTTGAGAAGCCTTGCAAAAGATAAGTGAGGAACAACGTAAGATCATCGCTCAACTTGCTCAAGAAGAATTGGCGAGGCGTTCGTACAAGGATTATGTGGAATATGTCCATCACGGTCAATATACACATTTTAGACATACTGAACTAATATGCAATGAACTTCAGCCCATTGTCGATGGGGAACAGCGCTTTATCATTATTGAAATGCCACCACGGCACGGTAAATCCATGACGGTTACTGAAACGTTCCCATCTTTTTTTATTGCCAAAAATCCAAATAAGCGTGTTATAACAGCTGCTTATTCTGATGGATTAGCAACCAAGTTCGGTCGAGTAAACAGGAATAAATTCAAAGAGTTTGCTCCTGCTTTATTTGATATACGAATATCAGACTCTAACTCTGCTACTAAAAACTGGGGAGTTGAAGGACATACAGGTGGCATGATTGCAACGGGTATTGGCGGTTCAATTACTGGTCAAGGTGCTGACTTAATGATTATTGATGACCCTATTAAGAACGCGAAAGAAGCTGCTTCTCAAACAATTCGGGACAACATATGGGATGAGTGGGAGAGTACATTGTCTACTCGTTTACATAATGGAGCGTCTGTTATTGTCATCATGACTAGGTGGCATGAAGATGACATTATTGGCCGCTTATTGGATAGAAGTCCACGTAACTGGGTTAGGTTGCGTTTGCCTGCTATTGCAGAGGATGAAGACGATCTACTTGGCCGTGAGATTGGTGAGGCATTATGTCCAGAACTAGGGTTTGATGAACAATGGGCAGAGGATAAAAAGTCTGAGGTTGGTTCACGTACCTGGGCATCTTTATTCCAGCAACGTCCATCACCTGCAGGCGGTAGCATTTTTAGTAAACATTGGTGGAAGTTCTATGTACCTACTGAAGAAATAAGAGCTAAATTAAAGCTTCCTAAAGAAGTAGCTGTTCTTCCTAAAATATTAGATAAACAGGTGCAATCATGGGATTGTACGTTTAAAGATAGCAGTGCTTCTGACTTTGTTGTTGGGCAAGTATGGGGGAAACGACAAGCTAACTCTTATTTACTTGATCAAATACGTGATCGTTTGAATCTACCTGAAACAATGAAAGCAATTCGTAATATGACAGCTAAGTGGCCGAACGCTAAAGCAAAATATGTTGAGGATAAAGCAAATGGTCCTGCTGTTATTCAAATGCTACAGGATGAAATCAGTGGATTAATTCCTGTTAATCCGGAAGGTGGAAAAGAAGTACGTGCCAATGCCGTTTCTCCGGAAGTAGAATCAGGCAACGTATACTTGCCGCATCCGTCCTATGCACCTTGGGTTAATGAACTGATTGATGAAGCAACAGCATTCCCGAATGGTAAGAATGATGATATGGTCGATAGTTTAACGCAAGCATTAGTTAAATTACAAGGATCTAAGGGGAATCCTTTAGATCGCTATAAGAAATTAATGGGGAGGTGATTGAGTGAGTGTAATTGAGCAAGCAAAACAGTTTCGTAATGATTTCATGCAAGCGCCTGGTAAGGGAAATAGCAAGGATGCATTAACTCGACAAACACCAGGGTTAAGACGTGTATTAACTAATCAAGATTTAACACGGTTATACGCGGATAATCGTATTATTCAAAACGTTATTGATATTCCTGCAGAAGATATGACACGCAGCTGGTTCACTTTACGGATGAAAGACGAGAAGTTGCAACGTGATATTATGAGTAGGCTTGCAGATTTAAACGCAAAAGAAGCATTTAAAAAGATGCGCTCTTACGAACGATTGCGAGGGGATGGCTTTATTTCATTAGGTGTAGCACAGCGAAGCCCTTTTGAATTAAGTGATCCAATAAAAGAAAAAGAACTTTTGAGAATTGATTATATCCATGCATTCAGTGGTATGAAGGTGTACGAATTTTTATTAAATGAAGATATGTTTAACCCTAAATATGGTCAAGTCGAATCATTTCAGCTTAATCGACGTTCGAGAGTTGGCCAAGAAATTGCTGGACCTACTCAAGATCGTGTTCATGCTAGTCGTGTTATCCATGACCAAACAAGAAGGCTAGAAGATGAATATAGAGGGCAACCGTTATTGGAGCCTCTATATGACATAATCACAGTACTTGATACATCGCTTTGGTCTGTTGGTCAGATGTTATATGACTTTACTTTTAAGGTTTATAAATCAGCTGATATTGAGGGGATGGGCAAGGAAGATAAACGAGAATTAAGTACACTAATGGATTTTATGTTTCGGACTGAAGCTCTTGCCCTTATCGGAAAAGATGAGGAGTTAACAAAACAAAGTACTGTTACCACAGGTATTAAAGATTTACTTGATTATGTATGGGATATGCTTGCAGGTGCAGCTCGAATGCCTAAAACAGTTATTAAAGGGCAGGAAGCAGGGACAATTGCAGGAGCTCAGTATGATGTCATGAACTATTATTCTCGTATTGCAGCACAGCAAGAGAATGAATTAAAGCCTCATATTGAGCGTCTTATTCGCTTATTATTGCTATGTTCTGATGAATTAGGGGGCACTATCAACCCTGACTCAGTAGAATGGGAAATCAAGTTTAATCCATTGTGGAATGTTGACTCTAAAACAGACGCTGAGATTCGCAAACTAACTGCTGAAACAGATAACATTTACATTGTTAATGGTGTTCATACATCTGATGAAGTACGAGAAGCACGCTTTGGTCAATTCGGTTTAACGAATGAAACTAAGTACAGTGGTGACGATGCTGATTGGGAACGAATGGCTAAAGAAGTTTACACAGCTTATAAGGAGAGTCAGTGATATGGTTAGGATAGTTCCTCCTACACGTTTCCCTGACAGCGTAGCAGTCTCATACAGCCGTTCTATTAACAAACTAATATCTGAGTTGGGAAAAGTCACTTTAAACGTCTATGACGAGCAAATAACGCCTCAGATTAAGTTACAAAAGAGCAGGGGTGACAGTTCATCCTATAAATTAGATGCACCGCTTGATGTTATTCAACGAGCTGTGGATGTAATCAAGGGATTATCGCTAGGTATTTTTAATTCGAGTGTAGTCCAGGAAACAGCCAGTAAGTTTGTTAACGCTCTGAACTTATTCAATAAGAATAATATTAGCAACCAAGGCAAGGTGAAGGGAATTGACCCCACCGTTAGTGAGCCTTGGCTAGAGTCGTTCATGAAAACATCAATAAGCGAGAATGCCAGCTATATTACTAACATTAAAGATGGGTACCTGGCTAACATCGAGAGCATCATTTACCAAGGCGTGAAGAATGGTAGTAGCGCAAAAAAGGTGAGAGATCAGTTAGTTGAACGCGTGGGAATGTCTAGGAAACGAGCTGAATTTATCGCTGTTGATCAAACAGGTTCTATTCTTGGTCAAATGACTGCAAAACGTCATAAGCAAATGGGTGTATCGAAGTTCAAATGGTTAACATCCAATGACGAAAAGGTACGAAAAACACACAGGGATTTGAGTAATAAAGTTTTCTCTTACGCAGATCCACCAAGCGTAGGTTTACCTGGTGAGGATTATCGTTGTCGTTGTGTTGCTATTCCAGTATTCGATGAGGAGTGATTGCGTTGGATAAGAAAGACAGTAGAAACCTTGAATCGATTGCAAAGTCATTAGATAGTATAGCTAGGTCGTTGAAGGTGATTGCCTCTGCTGCGGCCCCAGAACAAAAAGATGACAGTACTACAGAAGTAAATTCCTCAGAGGAGGTTTCAATCGGAAAGTGGGACCCTTCAGGTCTTTATCTAGGCGATTAGGATATGCCCGCAAAATTAAAAGGTGGTGAAATTAATGAAAGCACAAATTGAAAACAATTTTAAATATCATGCTCCAAAAGAAGGTCAAGTTGAAAAGTATGATCTTATTCGTGAAAAAGCTAAAGAACTTGCTATTTTAATCGATGAGCAATGTCCGAATAGTAGAGAAAAGTCCACAGCTATTACTAACCTAGAAACATCTGTTATGTGGGCAAATGCAGCTATTGCCCGTAATGAATAAGTCTATCTTGTCCGGTTCTGTCCGGGAAGGGGGTGATAATGTGTGAAGCACGAGCGTTATGATCGTACATTTATAAAAGACTATAACGAAACAAATGAAGGGTACCTGACTGTTCGAGCACCTATTACTCGCCCAGGAGTATTCCCATACATGCGACAAGATGGTTCGGTACAACTTGAAGCTAAGCTTCCTGAAGAAATTTTCAGTGACCGTACTATGTTTTCAGCGCATGCAAAACCTGTAACGGACGATCATCCTAATGAGCCTGTTACTTTGCAGAACTATAATACTTATTCCAAGGGATTAACTCACAATGACGCGAGAGTAGAAGATTTTAAACTCTATATCTCATTTACTGTTACGGATGCTGGATTAATTCAAAAGATTAAGGACGGCAAACGTGAGATTAGCCTTGGGTTTTTAGCCGATGTGGTACCAGAAAAGGGTACATATGACGGCAAACAATATGATTTTGTTCAACGAAATACTGAAGTTAATCATGTTGCGATTGTTGATGAAGGGCGTGTGGGTCCAGAAGTATCCATTCGTGGTGATTCAGCAGCCTATCAAATTGATTCAAGTGAAGGAAAAGGAGATGTTAATATGGCCAAATATACAATTGATGGCAAGGAGTATGAAGTAGATTCAACTGTTAAATCTTTTTTGGATGCACAGCAAGCACGCTTAGATACGGCTAACCTAAAAGCGAAGGACTTTGATACATTACAAGGTCGCTATGATGCACTAGAAGTGAAGTACCAAAATGCTGAGAAAGATTTAAAACAAGCAAAGGAAAACAATTTATCTGCTGATGAACTAGATGCAAAGGTACAATCTCGTGTTGAGTTAATCAGTGGCGCAACAACATTCCTTGGTGATTCTTTTGATTTTAAAGGCAAATCAGAGCGTGAAATCAAAGAAGCAGTTATTCAAAAAGCAAAACCTGACTTTAAAGGCGACGGTAAATCAGATGATTATATCGACGCCTTTTTTGATGCGACTTTAGGACGTGCTAAGCAAGAAGGATTTTCTTCAACAGGCAACAATCATATGTTTACTGGTGACGGTAGTTCATCTAATAAGCAGATTGAAGAGATGAAAAACAAACGTCTAAACATGAAATAAAACATCAAAATATGAAAATAGGAGGCTATATAGATGGCTATTACAAGTTATGACAAATATATGCCAGCAGCAGGCGGTAAAGGGAAGCTTGCCAATTATCAAGATTATAGTGCTGATACGAAAGCCGCAGCTGAAGATATTCCTTATGGAGTTGCTGTTCAATTAGGTGCAGATGGAGAAACTATCACACGCGTTAAAGCAGGCGGTAAACCTTATGGCGTTTCATTAGCGCAAGAAATTCATGATTGGGTATTGAAAGCTGATGATCAAAAATATTTAAAATATGATCCTGTTGCTGCAGTCCGCAAAGGTGTTATTTGGGTGCAGGTTGATGAAGATGTAGTGATTGGTGACGGGGTAGTTGTAGATCCTTCTACAAGTAACTTCCGTCCAGCTGATACAGCAATATCTGGAGTTATTGCATTCCCTTCAGCAGCATTTAAGTCAAGCGCTCAAGCAGGTGGCTTAGTACAACTTGAAATCAATTTACCTTAAAAACTAGTAAGAATGAGGAGTGAGCAAGAATGTCCCAATATAGAGCAGACGGTGTTATTCGTCCGATTGATTTAGAGTCCATTGATAATAAGATTTATGAAGCAAAGAAAGAAGAGCTAAAAGCTCGTACCATTTTCAATGTGAAGACTGATGTACCTGCTGGTGCGGAAACATACAGCTATGACGTTATTAAACGTTCTGGTGCTGCTAAAGTATTAGCTCCAGGTGCAGAAGATATTCCATTAGTGGATGCTGACATGGAGCGCCATACGGAAAAAATCTATTCTGTTGCTGCTGCTTTTCGAGTGTCTGTTCAGGAGTTACGCCAGGCGCAAATGGCAGGCCAACCTATCGAAACAGCAAAGGCTGATACAGCACGTAAAGCCATTGCTGAAAAAGAAAATCGTATCGTATGGATCGGGGACACTAAACACAATATTCTTGGTGTGACAAATGCAGAAGGAATCCAAACGATTGCAATTGACCAAAACAAAGCTGGTACTTCAACAAAGTGGGCTGATAAAACAGGTAAAGAAATCGTATCTGATTTACGTAAAGCTCGTTCTGCAGTTAATCGTTTACCTGGACACAATGCAGATACACTCGTTGTTACGCCTGACATGATGGAAGAGCTTGAAAAAGAGTACAACGAATATACAAATCAGACAGTTCTTCAATACTTACGTAGCCAAAATTGGTTCAGTCGTATTGAATTTACATCTGATATTGAAGGTCAAGGTCAAGGTGGTACCGATTGTTTCTTAGTATTCGATAGCTCACCAGATGTAGTTGAAGTACTTATTCCGATGGACATTATGCGTCATCCGGAAGAATACAAGTTTCCTAACTATAAAATCCCACTAGAAGAGCGTACAGGCGGTGCAATTGTACGTTATCCAATGGCAATTGTACGAGGAGATGGTGCCTGATGTTAGTACAAAACAAAGGTAAATACGTTCGTCATGCTGCGGGTGTTATGTTGGTCCCTGGAGCTAATCAACTTTCTCTTAGTGAGTGGAAGAAATTTAGTGCCCATCCTTTAATACAGGATTTAGTCGAAAATGAAGAGCTTGTAGCTCATGAATCTGCTAAAACAACAAAGGATTTGAATGCAAATGAAGCAATTGAATTAGTGAAGGACACATTCTCGCTTTCTTTATTAGAAGAGTGGAAGTCTACAGAGAAGCGTAGTACTGTTCTCGCTGCTATCACTGAACAAAGTAACTTAATCGTAAATGGTTCAGGAGAAGAATTGGAATAAGGTAGGTGATTGATTTGAAAACAACACCTGAAATCATTCAAAAGACTGCTGAACATTTAGTTAGTATGTCTCCAGACGTGCTGCAAATCTTTATTGATGACGCCGCCCTTGAGGTAGATGATCTAGATATATCAGAGGACAACAAACAGCGGTTAATTCGCTATTATGCCACTCATTTGGCGACTTTAAAGGCTCAAACAGTAAAAAGAAAGAAGTTAGACGTTATGGAGACTGAATATAACGTCTCAAATACTGCTGTAGGACTTGAATCTACACCATATGGGCAAGAATATTCAAGACTCTTAAAAAAGCTTACAAAGCGAAATAGTATCAATCTAACGGTGATTTAACATGGCTAGACAAAAGGGCTTTGTAAAAATGACTGTTAAAAATGATAATTTCGATAAGTTAATCAAAGCTTTAGAGGATCTTGATAAATACTCAGTAGAAGTTGGTATCTTTGCTTCTGATGATTCATTCTATGCCATGATTGCAAATGTACATGAATATGGAATAACTATTAAGCCTAAGAAGCAGTTTCTAACTATCCCTACAAAAGAGGCAGATGGTCGTAAAGCTTCGGACATTCCCGGTTTATTTAAGCCAAAAGGTAAAAATATATTAGCCGTTCAAGATGGCGACAATTTAAAAGTCATGTTCATTCTTGTTAAGAGCGTCACCATACCGGAACGCTCTTTTGTCCGTTCAACATTTGATGAAAAGAATGATGAATGGGTGCAGTTTATGGAGCGATTAATCGATAAGGTGCTAGCATTTGAAATTGATGCAAAGACTTTATTTGAGCGAGTCGGGGCAAAGGCAGCTGCTGATATCCAAGAGAAGATTACTACCTTACGTTCTCCTGGGAATAGTCCTATCACTATGGAGAATAAAGGCTCATCCAATCCTTTAATTGACACTGGTGGCCTTCGTGCCCGTGTAACTTGGAGGGTGGTAGAAAGAAATGCCTGACATTATTAGTTTTAAAGAAATGGTTGTAGAAAATGGTGTTCCTTTTGTGGCAATTGTTGAACAAGAGGGCGGTTATTACAACGATAAAGGAGATTGGGTACCTGGGGGGAATCCTCAGCCTGAAAATAGATTTGGGGTTATTCTTCCTTTATCAGAAGATGACCTTCGATATTCAGAGAGTGGTACTTATAGTGTAAAAGACCGTAAAGTCTATACAATCGAAGCTCTTAATCCAGGACAGAAAATCGAATATAAAGGCATCCCTTACACTGTGCAGAACTTTAAGGACTTCACAGATTATACGGATGTCTTTATTTATTTAGCAAGGTGGGCAGGTCATGAACATAGCAACAATTAAAGAAATGATTGCTCAAATAAAGAGGGATACAGGGCTACAAATTATCAAAGGAAATACAACAAACCCTTCTCCCCCTTTACCTTATGGTGTATATAACATTACTTCTCCTTACATCAAGGGAAGAGGTCGTGGTGCGCTAGTTGACTATGCTGAGAATGGTGTGTCTTATCAAAAACGTATTGAACAATATAAATTCACCATATCCTTTAGTTTTTATGCTGGAGATATTGAAACCACTATGGAAAATGCATTTAAAGTCCATCAGTGGTTTTTATTTATGGGGCAAGAATTTATTCGAAACAAAAACTTGGCAGTTGTTGAGGTGGGGAATATTCAAGATCGTACAACATTTCTTGTTGAACATTATGAATATAAACATGGATTCGATGTTCATTTTCGTGCAACTGACGAACAGATCCGTGAGCTAAGCGAAACAATTGAAACTATTAATTTAGGAGGTATTTAAAATGGCATTACAAGATGTTATTGTCACGATTGATTTAGTAAAGCCGTCCGGTTTGGTCGGTGGACTAGGTAAGCCACTTATTATTACACAAAAGACAGGTGAAAGTAAGTACAAAACATACAGTGATATTTCAGATGTATCACCTGACTTCGAAACAACGACGGAAGCTTACAAAAAAGCTGCTGCTATTTTTGCTCAACCTAATCGCCCAGCTACTTTAGCAATTGCAACATATGATCCTGCAGGTACTGAAGTAACGACAGCTGCTGCAGCAGTAGAAAAGTATTATGACGGGGATTGGTTTTTTGTTGTAACAGCAGGCTTAGAGCTGACAGATGAAATTGCTGTTGCTGATTATGTGGAAGGCAAGAGTTTTAAATTTTATTCAGTAAAAACGATCGATGTAGAAAGCCGTAATGCTTTTAAAACAAAGAATTATAAGCGTGTTATCGACTTTTATCATCCAACACCAGGTGAACATCCAGATGCTGCTTTGGTTGGAGAGTTAGGAAGTCAGCAAGTAGGCGAGAACACATGGAAGTTTAAAACATTAACAGGTATTACACCTATTGATATTAATGCAGCTGAATTAGCAGCCATTCATGAAGACGGAGCTATTGCTTATGTTACGAAAACTGGTGTTGGTCAAACAAGTGAAGGATTCACTGTGAGTGGTGAATTTATTGATTTATTACACGGCCAAGCATGGGTAAAAGCAAATATGGAAAGCTCTATTCAAGGTATTCTCATGAATAACAAGAGAGTGACAATGGACAGCCGCGGTATTGCTTTACTTGATAGTGCTGCTACTACTGTTTTGCAACAAGCATTCAATCAAGGTATTATTGCGGCAGATGTAGAGGGAAACCCAGTTTATACTGTATCAACGCTATCTGCGGATCAGGTTCCGGATGACGAAAGAGCGCAGCGTATTTATAATGGCTTATCGTTTTCTTACCAGCAATCTGGTGGTATCCATAGTGCAAATGTTAAAGGGCAAATTTTAGTTTAAGGGGGATAATGATAAATGCGTACTTATGATGCTAATAATGCTTCATTCATTGCTAACGGTGTATATATTACAGGTTTTGATGAAGGTTCTATGATGAAAGCAGAAAAAGATGAGGATTCTTTTTCAACAAAAGTTTCCGCGATAGGAGAAGTCATTATTTCTGAAACGAATAACAAGCTTGGAACAGTCACAGTCACATTATCTCAAACTTCGCCTTCGCTTCAAACATTAATGCAGCTAGCAAATTCTAAAAAGCCCTTTCCAGTCTGGGTTATTTACAATGACGGATCATTTAAAGAACGTGCTGGTGGAACTCAAGCTCGTATTGTAAAGAAGCCAGGTAAAGAATATGATGCTGAAGCTGGTGGGAGAGAGTTTCAATTTAAAGTCTTCGACTATGTAGAAGAGTGATGTAATTGAAAAAGGCTAAATTAAATAAAAAGAATACCAATATCACCAGGCAGTCCAATAGGGCTGCCTTATTACATTTATACGTAAAAGGAGAGAAATTTAAAATGGCAGGTAAATTGGGAAAAACAAAAACAGTAACAATTTCAGGTATAGATTACACATTACAACATCCAGGAACGGAAGCGTGGTTAGACATTCAGGATCGTATTCAAGTAGGTAATGGTGTGACTTCAAACAAACAGATGGCAAAAGAAGTGTTCACTCATGTAGTAGTAGAGCCTCGAGTGAATTTTACTTACTTCGATGAGCACGATGGAATGGAAGAATTGTTAAACGAGTCTATTACCTTTCTTAGAACTGGAAAATAAGGGGAAAACTCCTAGCCTTCTAAAAAAAGAAGTTATGGAAAACTGGACATTCTGGCGACCTATTGTAGAGCGAGTACTTAGCTACGAAGAGGCTCGCCAGATGTCTTATTATCAGCTTCAGCAAGTCAATACAGCATTAGATATTTTAATCACTAAGAAGAATGAAGCGAACAAGATCTAACAGCTGAAAAGAATAAAGAAAGGAGGTAAAACATGAGCCTGCGCGATTTGGATGTAAAAATTCAGCCCAGTGTCAACTTAGCCCCTGTTATAGAGCTTAATCAATATTTAAACGAGACAGTTCGAGCCTTTCAACAAACTGATGATGCTACGAGAGAATGGCATGAGTCAATGCAACGATCTAATCAACAATTGACTCAAACGTATAGACAAGGTAACCATGCTAACCAAGTGTTGGGTGAAGCTAATCAACAAATGCAGCAAATGGATCGAAATACGAACCAGGCTAATAATCAGATGCAGCAGATGAATCAGAGTACAAATCAAGCTAGTAAACACACACAGCGAATGGGACAAAACACTGGCAAAGCCAATCAACAAATGCAACAAATGAATAATCAAATGAACACTAATAGGCGATCTACTCAACGAATGATTGATGAGTCTCAAGCACTGAATAATCAATTAGGGCGCCAAAGTGATGTTATTCGCGCCTTAGCAAGTACGAGTGGAAGTAGTGCAACCCGCTTAGCACAAGATTGGCAAAGTATGAGTGAAGATATGCGTAAGTCTCTTATTCGTAACCATAATGAGTTGCTTAAATATCGTCAACAAATCATGAATACGGAGCATGATATGTACAAGTTAGGTTCTCAGATGGGCAAGTACACGGGAACCAATAAAGAGTTTATGGACGAAATTCATAAACTGGGAAAAGAACATAAAAAGGCTACTGATCAAATGATTAATAATAACGTTGCTATGCGTCAAAGTATTATTCAACAAGTGGCAACCATGTCTGCTATGAGTAGTCAAAGTGAAAAAATCGCTAAGAATTACGACCGTATGGGCAACTCATTATTACGTGTCAACAATCCATTACTTTCTGTTACTTCTAACTTGTCAAAATTGGCACGGGAAAGCAGTGCTGCTTCTTTAGCTCTTCAAATGCTTGGTCCTAACGCGAGTATGAAAGAGCTTCAGGATATGATTGGCATGATCACACAAGGTGTTATGCGTATGCAGTCTGTAGCAATGGTTACCTCTGTTGCATGGGCTGGATTTACAGCTATTTTAGCGAATGCAGCAAAAGGACCCGACGTCGGAGAGAATTTAGCTGCTCAAGCTAAAGCATGGGCAGATTATAGAGATGCTTTACAGACTCGTACACAGGAGATTATAGACACCTGGGGACTGTTCGAAAAAGTTCAATTAGAAAAGACCAGTCCGCAAAAGCTTTTATCCAATCTTCAAGGTCAAGTTAAGGTTATGCAAGATTGGTCTAAAAACCTTAACTCTCTTGCTAGCAAAGGAGTAGATGAAGGCTTTATTGCTAGTCTACGTAAGATGGGACCAGAAGCAGCTTCACAGATTGCTGCCTTAAATCAAATGTCTCAACCTCAGCTAAATAAATATGTGGACTTGTGGAGGCAGAAACACCAACTAGCAAGGCAAGCAGCTACTACTGAACTGGAAAAGTTAAAACAGGAAACCGAGTTAAAAGTAAAAAATCTTCAGGACTCATTAACTCCTTTAGGCACTTCGCTTTACGAGTTTAAGAAAACATGGGCTGAAGCTGTTGGGCCATTTGTTGAATTTTGGGGTAAGTTAGCTGCTAAAGTTGTTGATGCAGGAACTGCCATTGGAAAATTTGTTAATAAACTTAACGAAATTAATCCGTGGATCACTAAGCTAGCTGGAATGTTTCTATACTTAGTTGCTACATTTGCTCTTATTTTAACTCCTCTTGCAGCAGGTATAGGTTATATCATGGGCTTAAAAGCAGCATTTGCCGCAGCGTGGGTGTTTATTGGTCCATTAGTAGAAGGTCTAGCTGCTATGATGGGCACTGTAGTGCTAGTTTCCGCAGCCGTTATTGCGTTTGGTGCAGCCATTTATTTACTATGGACACGCTCTGAAACATTCAGAAATGCAGTTATCAGTGGGTGGACTGCTATAAAAAATAAGGCGCTGGAAGTATGGGGGTTTTTGAAGCCTTATATTAATCAAGCGATGTCTGCAGTAACTACTTTTGTTCACGCGAAATTAGTTCAATTACAAGCATTCTGGGATAACAATGGCCAACAAATCCTTCAAGCCGTAAAAAATATATGGGGAGCTATTAGCCCATTTATAAGTACCGTTATGAATGCCATCTGGTCTGTTATGAAATTCATATGGCCTCTTGTTCTAACTTTAATAAAATCTGTATGGGGAAATATTAAAGGCATAATAAACGGTGCTTTAAATGTCATTATGGGTGCTGTAAAAGTATTCTCAGGTTTATTTACTGGAGACTTCAGTAAAATGTGGGAAGGCTTGAAACAGATGTTCCTTGGAGCTATCCAAGTAGTATGGAACTACATTAATTTAATGATGTTTGGTCGTATTCTAAGCGCAGGTAAGCTCTTTTTCTCCGGTTTTCGCGGTGTGTTTGTGAATTTGTGGCAAGGTTTAATATCGCTCTTTAAAGCTAGCGTTACAAATGTTAAAAGTGCAGTCCAAAATGGATTTACAGCTATGAAGTTGCTAGGTCAAAATATCATGACTGGATTTAAGAATGCAGTAGTGGGTATTTGGACTTCACTGTTTGGCGGAATTAAAGGAATGCTAGGACGAATAGGTTCATCTATCAAGTCAGCCTGGACTACAGCGCGTTCTGAAACGAAGGCGCTATTTGGCATGATTAAAGATGATGTAGCTAATACCTTTAAAAATATCGTACAAGGTGCCAAGGATTTACCTGGTAAAATAGGCGCTGGAATTAAGGGTATGGCTGGAAAAGTCACTGGTGGAATCGAGACTCTTACTTCCAAGGTATTTGGCGGATTTAAGAAAATGATCAATGGTGCCACTGGTGGTCTAAACTGGATCATGAAGAAGATCGGTGCAGACTTCTATATAGATCCTTGGGTGCCTAAATATGCTACTGGTACAGGATATCATCCTGGTGGACCTGCAATTCTTGGTGATGGTGGCATGAAAGAGTTATATGTCACTCCTAGTGGTGCAATGGGGATGTCACCAGCAACTGATACATTATTGAATTTACCTCAAGGTACTAAAGTGTTTTCTGGTCCTCAAACTCAACAGTTAATGCAATCTGGTATGATACCAGCTTATGATAAAGGAAACTTAGGTAGTTCCTTTAAAAGTGTGGCATCAGACCTGTGGGAAGGAACTAAAAACGTTGCTGGCGCTGCAAAAGATAAGGCTGTTGGAGCAGGAAAAGCTGTTAAGGATACAGCTGTTGCTGGCGCTAATAAAGTAAAAGACCTTTCGCTTGATGTTTGGTCATATGTTTCAGAGCCATCTAAGCTGCTTAAAAAGGTATTTGCTAGCTTTGTCCCTAAACCACCTGCCATCAGTGAAGTGTTTAATAAAGTCTTTCCTGCTTCTTTAACAAAGATTAAAGATAATGCTTTAGGTTTTGTTAAGAAGAAAATGGAAGAGTTCTCTTTCCTAGGTGGAGATGCATCTGGCACAGGTATTGGGAGTTATTATTTAGGAAGTCCTTTCCGTATTAGTACAAGATTCACACCAAACGGAAACAAGAATGACAAAGTTCATAAGGGTGGAGTCCATCATGGTATTGATTTAGCCGCACCGTCAGGAACAGCTATCAAGTCATTAACTGATGGAATTGTTAAACAGGTCATTATTGGATCAAGTACCGCGGGTAATGGGGTGCGTATCCAGTCAGGAAGCGACTTGTTGTCATATATCCACATGCTACGTGCACCTTCTGTTAAACAAGGTCAACATGTTAAGGAAGGACAAGTTATTGGTCAAGTTGGTTCAACGGGATTCTCTACAGGTCCTCACCTTGATTTGAAAATTAAGCGAAATGGCTCCTATATTGATCCGCTGGCTTACTTACAAGGTAAAGCAGGCGGGGGTGCTCCTAATATCAAAGGCGGGGCTGCAGCATGGCGCCCTATGATTTTAAAGGCTGCAGCAGCAATGAAGGAATCCATAACACCAGCTCAAGTAAATGGCATTATCGCTCAAATCCAAAGGGAATCAGGCGGTAATCAAGGTATTACTCAATCATCTGCTGTACGTGATATTAATACTAGAAATGGAAATCCTGCCCGCGGTCTTTTACAATACATTCCGCAAACATTTAAAGCGTATGCCGTAAAAGGACATAACAATATTTATTCTGGTTATGATCAACTTCTCGCCTTTTTCAATAACACATCATGGCGCAAAAACTTGCCTTATGGCAAGCGTGGGTGGGGTCCAACGGGTAAACGCAAGTACAAAAACGGAACTAATTTTCATGTTGGTGGAGATGCCATACTCGGTGATGGTGGATTAAACGAGCCCTTCATGCTTCCGAATGGACAAATGGGTTTAAGTCCTAGCGTTCCTACTCTATTCCCTGACCTACCGGTTGGAACTAAGGTATGGCCTAATATTCATGATCTCGCAAAGAAAACATTCACTGGCAAATCGAAGGAAGATAAAACTACAAATCCTACATTCGCTGTAAGTGATTCAGGCTCTTCACAAATTAACATTGAATTTAAACCAGTTATTACTATCAGTGGAGACAGTAGTACTAAAGAAAGTGAAAAAAGTATAAAGCAACAAATTGATGAAGCATTAGCAGAACAGTATAAAAAATTTCAAGAGGTACTTATCAAGTCAGGTCTAATAGGAGGGTGAAAATGGCTCGTTTAGGTAATATTACAGTATTAATTGAGAAAGAAGATGATTCTTCTTCTATTGAGGCAACTTCTTATCCAGTAGAAAAAGGTATACCGATGACAGATCATGTTGAACAAAAGCCAGATGAATTTTCACTCTCTGGCGTTTTAAATGGGCCTACCTATACTGCAGATTATGAATATCTAAAAAAATGCATGAGAAGTGGAACAATCTTAACATATGTTGGACGCAACATTGCTAAAAACGTAATTATTCTAGATATAAATGGTTCTGTTGATGCAAATAATGCTAACGGAAAAGATGTATCTATTAAACTAAGACAAATTCGTATTGCTTCTACTCCTTGGGTAAAAGTACAAAATAACGGTAAGAAAAAACCGGTTACGACAAAACCAGTAGCGAAGCCGGTGTACCATCTCGTAAAAAAGAATGATACCTATTGGGATATGTGGAAAAAATACGGAACAAGTATTCCACAGTTAAGAGTTTGGAATGGATACAGAGATCGTTACATCCCGATTGGCGTACGCCTGAGAGTCAAATAAACAGAGGTGAAGAGATGCGTGATTATATTCCCATTAGTAAAGAGGCGTTACCGGAACAATTTGAAATGGACTTAGCTAATGAAACATTTGTATTTGAGTTTAACTACAATCAAGCAGGTGATTTTTTTACTGTAGATTTATATAATATCCGGCGCGAACCCATCATTATGGGTGAAAAATTAGTTTTGAATGAACCTTTGTGGCAAGATTCTATAAATTCAAGGTTACCAGCACCTACACTTATAGTGATGGATGAGGCAGACAAAGAAACATGCATTACCTTTGATAACTTTATGGTTACTACTTTTTTATACATTGATGATGTAGCTGTTGTTGAATCAGAGCCAACCCTAGGAGAAGAATCATGAGTAATGAATTATTCGGCCGTGTTATAAAAGTTCATGTAGAAGGTGATTACAAAGCTGACTTTTCAAATGAGGATTTTCATATCCAATTTGAAGTACCATTTGATGATGATTCTACACCTAATCAAATCACAGTAGAAATTTATAACTTATCTAATACATCTATTAACCATATTAAGAAGGATTGCACACTGATCCTACAAGCTGGATACAAGGGTGATTATGGAATTTTATCACAAGGTAAAATATCTAGTGTGTTAACTAAAAGAGATGGAGTAGATAAGGTTACAACTATTTACATGATTGAGGGGCAAGACTATTCAGGAGTCAAAGTTTCTTCTTCCATAAGTACGAGCAAAAAAAGTTTGGAAATAGCATTCGCCAAAGGGACAAAAGCCGATGTTATTATTAAGCGTTTAGTAAGCGCTCTAGGCATACGGCTAGGAGAAATGAAGCTGCCTAAGAACCCTTCTTATGCAAGTGGCTACACCGTTACAGGAAATATCTTAAACAACCTTAATGAAGTCGTTAAAGACTGTGGTGCCGCTCTATATTATCGAAAAGGTACACTCGTTGTTCGTTCGATTAAAGAAGGTACAGACGAACGATTTGTGTTAGAAGAAGCTACTGGGTTGTTAGGTTCACCAGATCCATTTGAGGAAGATGATTATAAGGGGTATACAGCTACCTGCTTGCTACAACATCGTATTTCCACTGCTTCCATTATCGAAATTAAGAGCAAGACAGCAAATGGTCAATACCGAGCGAAGAAAGGGAAGCACGTAGCTGCTGGTAATGATTTTAAAACAGAAATGACGGTGATTTAATGGCTGACGATATTCAGTTTTTTGTGGACTTTGCAGAGGCATTACGTGCAAGTATTAATGTGGCTGGACCCGCTAAAGTAATTGCTGTACATGGAGATAAAGCTGATATAAAACCCTTATTCAGAAAAGACAATGGAGAAGAGTATGCGGTAGTATCAGATGCTTATATTTTAGATCATGTTGAAACAAAAGGACCTTTAGCTTCTGGTGATATTGTTTATATCAACTTTGCTGATCGTTCATTAGATTATTTGAGAAAAGAGCCATTTGATCCGGTTCATACAAGAAGACATAGTGTAAACGATGCCGTTATCGTAGGGAGGTTTAAAAGATGAAAGCTCCTAAATTACTAAACGGTGACTTAGTGATTGAAAATGGCGAATTAGTTATGATTGATGGTGATGAAGAACTTGTTCAATCCGTACAAGCCATTTTAGGCACACGGAAGGGCGAGTTCTTTTTAGATTCTACTCATGGTCTTTCTCATGACAATGTAACGGGGAAGCCTGCTAATCAAGATTTAGCGCGAGACGATATCATTGAGGCATTGATGCAGGAAGATCGCGTGGCTTCTATTCCCTCTGTCGTATTTGACGATGATAAAGCCAAGCGAAAGCGGAGTGTCAGCCTATCAATTGAGAAAACAAACGGGACACAGCTTTCTTTAGATGGAGGTGAGTTCGATTCTAGATAAAAACGGTTTTAAACGAAAGACCTATCAAGAGTTAAAAAGTGATATGGAAGAGAAATTCAAAGAAGGATTTGGAGCGGATATTAATCTTTCTGCCAGGAGTCCACTAGGTATTTTACTTATGATTTTTGCATGGTTTTTATCTCTTGTTTGGGAATTAGCTGAACGTGTCTACAATTCAGCATTTGTAAGCAAGGCTACAGGTGTTCAATTAGATCGATTAGGACCATATATAGGCATTTCAAGGAATGGATCTACGCGAGCCTATGGTGAAATTCGCATAAAAGGAACTCCTGGACATGTAGTAGAAGCGGGAAATCAGTTTAAGACGGAACGAGACGTAGTGTTTGACCTTACTGACAACGTTGAAATTGGTTCAGATACGTATGGTATTGGTCCGGTAGAATGTACCATAGCAGGTGAAATCGGGAATGTAGGGGCTAATGAAATTACCGTTATTGTAAATCCAAGCGATAAAGTAGAAGCGGTGACTAATTTAGAAGCTACATCTGGCGGTGAAGAAGAGGAAACTGATTCAGAATTTAGGAAAAGGTATTTTCAATCCGGTTCTCAAGGTACCTCTTTAATTGATGAAGTTCTTGAAGTGCCAGGAGTTCGATATGCATTAATTAATCAAAACGTTTATGGAACTGAGCATAACGGAATCCCTCCTCATGCGATTGCGCCCTTTGTTTTTGGTGGAAATGATTTAGATGTGGCTGCTGCTATCTTTCGAAAAAAAGCCGGAGGAATTCAATCTTTTGGGACAACGATTGTAGATATAACAGATTCACAAGGGATTATTCATTCCATTGGCTTTAGCCGTCCTATTTTTGTTGATATCTATGTAAAAGTAAAAGTCACACCAGGCGATGCCTTCCCTTCAAACGGAAAGTCATTACTGCAACAAACTATAGTCGATTATTTATCTAACTTATCGATTGGTGACGATGTAGTGTTATCAAAGCTTATTCGTATCACTTCGACAATAGAGGGCATTGACGACTTAGAAATTGTTCTTTCAACGGATGGAATCAGCTATAACGTTCAAAACATTGCGATAGGAACAGATTCAGTGGCGCGCACAAGTCTAGACAAGGTTGTGGTCACGTGACGTTATTTAAAGACATGATTTCTAAGCTAACGGATCTATTCACGAAAAATGAGAATAGTAACATCGGTAAAATCATACGGGTATTCTCTGATGAATTAGAACAGGTTCAAGCAACTCTAGAAAAGACGGAGCAATGGCGAGATATTGATGATGCAGAAGGAACCACATTAGACCTTATTGGTGAAAATGTCGGGCAGATGCGGGATAACTCATCTGATGAACAATTTCGCTTACTAATCAAAACGAAAATCTTTTCTAACTTATCTGTAGGAGATATTGAATCAGTCAATCAATTGCTTCGCATTTATTTAGGTGATCAGTTCGTTAGTGTGGAAGAAGGCTGGCAGTTAGAAGGGACACCTTTTGACGGACAAGCCGCCATGTTATTTATTACGGTAAAAGGTGATGGAAACTTACATGGTTTACCCTTTGAACATACATCCCGCATTGTAGGCGACGGGATAGGAACCACATGGAATTATGTATTTGAACGTGCATTATTAACGGAACGTTCTTATAAGCGGTGGGTATTCCCTTATGAAAGCTTTACTGGTCAAATGGTAGCTGGCACAGAAGAAGTTATTTCAAATCAAAATAGACTTTACCAGCAGTCGTTAGGTATAAGCAGCTCTTATGTAGCCGCGTTTAATGATTATGTGATTGCTAGTGAAAATACGCTTATGGGTGACAATATAGCCTTATTTGTAGGGCAGGATCTCACTTTGAGTCGTTTCTATGCTGCTACACAAAATGATTATCAACTTTGCGGTGGATTAGAAGAAAATCAAGCAACACAGTACCAGGCAGGCATTGATTGTCAGCGTGGTTATTTTGCGTTGGATCAACCTTATCCTATTTGCGGAGAAACTAATACGGAAGGAGTGAGATAAATGGCTATTACAACGATTGGACACTCGAAGACAAAGAATTTTATCAAAACATTGGTAAAAGAAGGACGCTATACCTTGAACGGTGTGCAATATAAAACACCACTATATAAGGTGGATCAGATAGGAGATATAATCAAATTTTATTTGTATCTAGATGAAACAGTTGTCGGTAATCTAACACGTTTTGAGCTATTAGATAAAGATGGAGATACATTTGATGACACTCCAGATAACATTTCAAAGCCGGAAATACGCGGGTTGTTAATTGAATTTCAATATACCTTAAAAAAGATTTAGGAGGCCTGACACTCTATGACATATCAAAAAACTTTTTGGAAAGATAGAATACGAGACTCTCAAGGCAACATTGTACAAGAAGGGACGCCAGTTTCTGCAGGTCATTTAAATAACATGGAAAACGGAATTGCTGCCGCTCATGCTCAGATGGAAGAACAAGCACAAGAAACTGTTGCATTACCTTATGGTTTAAGTGTACTTAATTCACCTGATGGATCACCTTTGGATGTTGAAATTCAAGGACGCACGTTAATTAGCTTAGGAAATAGCGAACTTGAAAGGGGGAAGTACTATGTATTAGCTTCTGCTGATGAAAACGTATCAATTTTATTAGGAGAAAATAAATATAGAGGTATCGCAAAATTCGAAGGGATTAATGCAAAGCCTTCTATCGTGGGAATTGCCAACTATCACGAGAAAGTTAGCGGTCGTACTTTAGAAAATCCTCATATCTTTAAATCTGTTGAGGAAACCACTTTATTCCCTCCGAATGATCCTATTTGGTGGGAAGTTACAGATGCGGTTTATAAGCAGGTTAGCAAATACGATTTAGAGTACTTCACTAATAAAACCAGTGAAAACAATAAATTTTCGCAACAGTTATGTTCAATTGATATCGTACAACATCTCGAAAGAAAAGTAGGGATAATTCCAGGTAATTCAAAAACAGAAAAAATAACTTGGATTATTAATAATACTTCAACTATCATGGCTAATTTTTATGGAAAGGGAGCAGGTGCAACAAACCAAAATATTTACCTTAGAACATGGAAAAACAGTATAAATAATTGGGATCCATATATTATCACCAAAAGCGGATTGGCCCAGCAGGATATCCACTATGAAATAAGTTGGATATCTGACGCAATAGACTCTAATGGTTTTGCCCATTTTATCATGTATTCAGATACTAGTGATGGAGTAATCCCTTCAGAATTAACAACTAACTTTATGGAAGTTGAAATCAAACTGAAACCAACAGCTGGTTTTTATAATCCACGTGTTCCTCTATATGAAATTTCAAGACAAGAATATGACAAAATTTTAGTGGAATGGGGTGCAACATTTGTTACTAATCGTTATCCAGCCGTAGAGGGTGTTAAGTCTTTACAAAATCCTGTTGTTTCAATTGAAGGAGAAAACTTACTACCTCCTTTATCTGAATGGGCACTTCACCCAAGTCAAACCTCAAAGGTAACAGGAAGCTATGAGTTAGAGTTAAACGCGACAGAACGTGACCAGTTCACAGAAATTATTATTCCTTTATTACCTAACCAAAAGTATTTTTACACCGGAAATCTAGAGCCTAATATTGATATTGCGATGCCTTTTCGTGTGCATATTTATTTAGAGGGCGATATCTTGTATAACGCTGCTCCTATAACTGGTGGGTTTACAACACCTTCAAATGCCAAATACGCGAGTGTTCGGATTACAAACGACATTACTGTTCCTAACGGTAAAATTATCTTTTCAGAGCCAATGCTTACATTAGGTGATAAAGAAAAAGCATTTGTCCCACGTAATCCCGCTTATTTGTATACAGAAACCACTCTTCGTGGGTTTAATGGCGTTAATGATTTGTTGTATCAAGCGGATGGCCGGTGGAAGGTTTTAAACAACTGCAAGGAAGATATTTTAGATGGATCAAAAAGTTGGGACTTTGCAGAAAATCATCAAGGATACAAAACAGTTCGTTCTACAGTCTGGAATGAAAAGAAAGATACAGAAATTGTGATTAATCCATTCGGTAAGAAAATCAATCATGCTTATCCAGGTTTTGATAAGGATCAGAGTTATATGAGTGGTGGGCTGCTTTATCTAACACTTTCAGACGTTGATACAGGATTTAATTCTGCTTATACACCTACAGGATTAGAGGTTGCTGCCTATTTTAACGGTTGGAAAGTTAAAACAGTTGACGGGAACAATAAACCTACAGGATGGATTTCAGTAGTAGATGGAACAGATGCGCCAACCCAAGCCCTTGATTATGTGAAAGTAAATAAGGCACCTGGTTATACAGGTTATCGCCTTCTCTATCAGCTTGCTTCTCCAGGAGTAATTGATGTGACAGATAAAATTGAGGGGGCACTGAGTGT
This sequence comes from Priestia sp. KCTC 13724, assembly GCF_056820425.1. Lineage (NCBI taxonomy): Bacteria > Bacillati > Bacillota > Bacilli > Caryophanales > Bacillaceae > Priestia > Priestia sp. KCTC 13724. Next base: position 67,717 of record NZ_JBXDLD010000171.1, read on the forward strand.
GAGTGGCCAAGTTCAAATCTCTACAGATAGCGGTGTTGTTATTCGAGAAAAAGTTACTCCTACTATAAACGGAGATTACTTTGAATTTAACTTTTTTAATCACCCTACTATCCCAGATGCAAAATTAAAAAATAAGGCTAAAAATATATTAGCTGTATATGAAAATGGTATTCCATTTCTTTTATTTAATAAGTGGAGTGATAAGTATGCCTATGGCAAGTATCGCATTTCTATTCACAAAGGCAATTATGATCCAACTGCTGATTATTACATTACTTACTTGATACAGGAAAAAGAAACGGTTACAACAAATCCGGTCAATGTACTTGCTACTTATAACACAAGCATCCGCTCAACAGTGAATCAAATGAATGAGCAGCTTGCTGATGTTAAAACATTAGCCAGTGTCCATGACCGCTACTTATATAAATTACTACTTGCTGCCAAGGCAAATGGATGGAGTGTGTAAAGTATGAATGCACCTATGATGAGTGTTGATGAGCTGCTTGTGTATTATCGTCAAAAGCTAGGAATTACAGAGGCTCAAGAAAAACAAATGATAGCAGAAATTCAAGACGATAGCGCACCTACACAGGATATGAGTAATATTGGCGAAATGGTAGCTATCAACATGGAAGATAGCCAAGCTGTTGCTGAAATGGTTGGTTCATTATTAATAGATATGGAGCAATTAAAAGCAGATAATCAAGAACTAAAAGCAGAATTGGAGGCAATAAAACAATGATTACATTCTACACAACATGCATTATTTTACGTGACTTTTCATTTGACCGCGTGCCATCCATTTATAAAGAACAAGTAAAAGCGGATGTAGTGGCCGCTGGCTATCCTGAAAAAGTGGGAGTATATCCAGAAGAACCAACAACTGATGGACAACCTGTAGTAAACGCTGAATAAGCGTTATTTTTTTATGAAAAAAAGATAGAGATATAAATTGCAGAGGACTATTTTTAGTCCTCTTTTTATTTTATAAAAGGGGTGAGAACCATGCCAAATGCGACGGAGTCTCAACCGATGGATACAACTCAGAAAGAGATAGTCGAAATGAAAACGGATATTAAGTCACTGCAAAAAGAAGTACAAGAGTTGAAGCAAATCACTACCCGTCATGACGGAAGGATTCAAGCTATTGAAAATATGTTGAACAGTATTAACGAAAATACAACTTGGCTTAAACGTACTATTACGAATGCAATCATTGTAGCTGTTTCTACAGGGATCATTGGTGGTAGCATTGCCATTGTTTTTACAGTGTTCAAGGGAGGAAGTTGAAAATGAAAAAAGATATGTTCACATTACTAGGAGGTTTTTTAACCTCTCTTTTGCTGTTCTTTGGAACAATTGGGGTTGATTTTGATTGGTTTACCACTCAAAGCATTAATGCCTTTGTTATTGTTGTCTCAGCCTTTGCAGCGCTTGTTGTTAATATCTATGCAGTGTGGAAGAATACACACTTTGTTCAAGGTCTTAGAGATTGGCTAAGAAAGAGAGAAGCTAAAAAACAGAATAAATAAAACTCAGTCACTCTTTATGGGTGGCTTTTTTATATAACTAAAATTCGAAAGGAAGATGGATATGTACGAATTTCAAAAGTTACCGCAATTAGTTGATAAACGAGGTAAATTAGTTCATAAGGGTGAATACGCAAAGCGTAAAAATGGTGTGGATTCTATTACAACTCGTGTTTGGCATCATTCTTTAACCAAGTTATCAGCAGGTGGATCTAGGATTGAATCTTTTGCAGATTTTCATGTTCGTACAAACGGTTGGCCAGAAATTGCATATCACTTAATCATTGATCCTAAACATGTTGTGAATGGAAAGGCTACTATTTATTACTGCGTAGACATCGCTAAACGAAGCTATCATGTAGGTAATAGTAATACAATTGGTCTTGGCATTTGTGTTATTGGCGATTACCGTACAGATAAGCTCAGTGAAGCAACTATTCGCTCTATTATCGACTTGCACAAAGCTTTAATGGCTGACGGTATTGGTAAGTATGATAAAGCGCACAACGAAATGCCGGGCTACTCTTGGAAAGCGTGCTGTGTATTTGATTATAATAAGGCATTCAAAGATGTACTGTCTGATTTACTACCTCCTGCTAAACAACCTGATCCGGTACCTGGATTATATACAATTCAAGAAGGTGATACTTTCTGGTCCATTGCTTTAAAAGATGGAAAAGAAGGAATTACAGTTAATGATTTAATTGCTGCTAATCCAGACGTGAAACCGTCACAATTAAAAGTAGGTCAAACAATTAAGTTTGGTACCGCAAAGAATACGTACACACCAACGCCTGAAACACCTAAAAAAGAACAGTCAGAATATAAATATCCATTACCTTCTGGAGTACTTAAATCAAGTTCAACTGATAAAGGAGCTATTAAGCAGCTTCAAGAAGCATTAAATGCGGTTAACTTCAAATGCGGTACACCTGATGGTATCTATGGAGAGAAAACAAAGGACGCGTTAACACGTTTCCAAAAGGTTTATTTGCCATATGAGGTTGACGGCACATATGGTCCAAATACAAAGAGTAAATTACAAGCTGTTTTAAAATCTAAAGGTTATTAATTAAAGCCTCTGCTCTTAGGAGTGGGAGCTTTTTTATTTGTCTATAATGGTATTATAGACAAGAATGTGAGGTATCAATAATGGAAAAGTTAGAAGATAAGTACGCAAATATCGATTTAAATAAGATTTATGAATACAAAGATTTACCAGATAAAATTGCTGGACGATGCGATAACTGCGGCAGCGTAAAGTTTAAAAGTAGCGTAGGTGGCGGCAAGTTTCTACGCGAATGCACGAAATGTGGAATGAAGAAGAATATCTAAAGCAGAATTGTAGACAGCTGTACTTTACAGGAGTACACTTTATAACGATAGTTATTTCACTATCCATACTTTACTGTTTGACAATGTAATGTTGTCGAGACCCTTTGTTATCCCCCAGATAACAAACAATCCCCTTAGCAAATCCTTTTCTGTTTGATGGTAGAAAAGGCAAAGCCCCTGCTCAAATGAGCAGGGGCTTTCTGATATATCTATTACTTAAAGATGTCATTAATAACTTTTGCTAAAATTTGAGATCCATTGAACAAGCTGTCAATAGAAGTATTGATATCTAAAGGTTTATTTTGTTTTTTATTGATCTTTTCCAAGAAAGGATCCAATGCTGCATAATGATCACCTTGTTCTTGAGAATGTAGGTATAAGATTATAGTGATTCCATCAGCAAGGTCTTCTAAAGAAGTTTTTAGCATGAGGTGGAAGTTAAATATCTCCATAAGTTCAAGAGCTTCCTCTTGACTAAGGTCATCATTAACTTGTCCGTTTATTATTTTAGAGCTTTCAGCTAATGTTTCCAAAGCCTTTCTTATATGTACTAATGCTTTTGAGACACCTTCAATTACCTCGGTACCAATTTTTTGTTCTAGTTTTATAGAGTTGAGTATACTGAAAATAGAATCAGAAAGTGGAGGTAGAACTTCGGAAATTTCTGTAATTAATTTTTCGCGATATTTATTATTCACAATGACCACCTTTTTCTATCCCACATTGAGGACAATATTTGTGTGAACTATCAAATATAGAGGTACAGCCTTTGCATACCAAAACTAAAACATGTTTACATTTGATGCAATGCTTTTTATTTGGCAGGAGAGTGAAATCACACTTTGGACACCTATTTAACCCTAAAGATACCTGCAACGACTGATCTACTTTCTCCATTATCGAACTATCAACGTATCCCTTATACTCTTTAATTCTATGAGGAATACTTAGAACCCTAATTTGAAAACAATCTATTAAAGCTGTTTTAGTTTGACCATTCTGTGCAGTCGGTTTTAACAAAACATACATAGGCATTTTTAATCTTTTCTCAGTCACCTCTCCTGTTATAGGAACAGCGAGAACAACAGAGTTTCTAGGGTTTAAGTTACCTATATCATTTGAAACAATAAGAACCCTTCTCTCTTTTCCTTCTTCAGAACCGAGAGCAGGGTCTAAGTCAGCTATAAATATATCTCCTCGTTTAATTTCCATTCAGTTCTTCTCTCCAGTAATCTGTGTCTTCTACTTCGTTAGCACTACTAACAGACTCTTCTGAAGCTTGAAGAAGTTCGGCAGTGTTTTCTTCATAATAAAGAGACATGTAGTGTAAAGCTTCTTCATCCTCTAACATTTCTTGGATTACTAATTGATTATTTTTCATGTATTTATTTACTTTTCCTCGAGCAGTTTCTAATAATAGACTTGTTGCCATTAATTTCATTAAAAGCTGATCATTACTTTTTATTTGCATTAGTATGTCACCTTCCTCTTTACTCATATTTTCACCTCCTGGGAAAAGCTTGTCAATATATATGTGGTAAAATTTTTATATGTTGTTAATAACTTTATTAACTAAAATATGTCAACAAATACGTTTCAGTACTTTATTTATTCCTCAAATTCATACAAATCATCTACTTTGGCATTTAATAGCTTAGCCAACAAAAATAATTTAGGTACCGGAGGATAACTTTCCCCATTTATGTATTTAACAAGATGCCGTCCAGTAATACCTAATTTATTTGCAATAAAAGAACGTTTTAAGCCGGATTCCTCAATGTACTTTCCTATATTACACTTCATTGCATCCTCTCCTATGTCATTAAAGTTCATTTTTTTATGATTTTTTGTGACATATAATACAGGCCTTCTATAATACCATTTAACATACCGAACAAAATTCCTTTTAAAACTACCAAATTTAATTCCGTAATTGGTGCCGAATGATGTTACCAAACAGAAAGCCGTTGCACGCTTTTAAACGGAACATCAAAATGTGGTAACCACAATACTTTATCCAACTATTTGAGTACCGTTTAAAAGAGACTATCCTATAGGATAAAAAAGAGAAGGGGTGTAGGTGTGCTGATTGAAATTACGACCTCAATTGCTGCAGCTTCTATTTTAGGTTTAGCTCAATTGAAGAAGGAGGGAGGCACTGAAGATGATGCAAAGAAAATCAAACAAATTGCAGATAATGTGGGTTTGAAAAAAGCCGGCCAGTCTATCCGGATGCATCGCAGATACCGTCCTAAAAACAAAAAATACACAGAGTATGTTTATCAAATTCCTTTAGGTTTAGGTCTGCAGGATTTTAAAGATCAAATCGATAAATTTGAGGATGGGCTAAATAACAAGAAAACAGTATTCACCTTTAAGTTAGGTGACATAAAAAAAGTAAGTATTAAAGAATTACGTAAAATCAAATCAGTTCGAGGTGTTTTTGAGGAAATAAGAAAAATCTTTGGTGAAAAGCATTTAATACGAAAAACCATTCATATGAGTTATGATGGAATGCTGCGAGTTAAGGTATATGATCAAGACATACCTACCTATCTTCCTTTTAGTGAAGCTATCTGGGAACAATGTAAGAAATGGCATGTTCCTATTGGCGAAACCAAAGATGGAATACATTTTATACGTTTAGATGATGGGCACGCTGTAATAGCTGGGACCACGAGATACGGTAAAACTACATTCTTACATTTGCTGATTAATACTTTTATTAAATTACATCCTAATGATGTTGAATTTAGCCTCATTGACTTGAAATCGGGGTTATCTTTTCAACGTTATAAAGATTGCAAACAGGTAATGAGCCTGGCTGAAGATTTAGAAAGCTCGCATTCTTGTTTCAGAGCAGTTATACAAGAAATGAAACGTCGAAAAGCCTTGTTTAAAAAATTAGGTGTTGAGAAGATTCAAGATGTAAAAGAGCCTATGACGAGGCACTATGTCATTATTGATGAAGCAAGCAACCTTGATTATAGGCGCATGGAGCTAGAGACAAAAGAAGATATTCAAAGAGCAAAATTCTTGTATGAGCAATGCAGGGCCTGGATGAAAACCATTGCTTGTGAAGCAGCAAGCCTAGGTATTTATTTAGTTTTCTCAACTCAATATCCAACTGTAGAGGTATTAGATAGCCAGGTGAAAGCAAATACGATTACAAAAGTTTGTTATCGATTGGATACCGGTAATCAGAGTTTAGTTGTTCTTGATCATACAGGAGCTGAAGATATCACAGTCAAAGGAAGAGCTATTGTAAGGACGCCAGATGGAACAAATGAGGTACAAAGCTATTTCTTAGAAGATGAACAAATTAAAAAGGTTATTACACCTCATATCAACATTCAACCTCGAAAGGATGATGATAATGAACAAACTGAGCAAGAAGGAGCAGAGAATCGATCAAATACTCCTGTCCTTAAAAAAACTAGACTTTCTTAACAGAACACAACTCCAAACCTTACATGATTTAGGGTCGGATCGTAATGCTCGTAAAGTGATGCAAAACTTGGATGAGTACGTTCATTACTTTCGTGATGGAGAAAAAATTTATTATTTATCTAAGGAAGGGAGAGAACGCGTTGATTGCGATAAAGTTCGTAAAAAAACTATTCAAGCCCGTCATTATATCATGAGAAATTACTTATACATTGCGTATGGTTGTCCGAAGACATGGGAAAATGAGGTTTTGTTAGAGATAGAAGGCCACGTGAAGGTGGTTTGTGATGCCATTTTCGAAGAAAGAGGGAGTGATCATATTATTGAAATTGACCATACTCAAAAGATGAGTGTTAACAAACTGAAAATTAATAAGTATCGTCAGTTATTTAACTCAGGAGCATACAAAACAAAGCCTAAACTTATCTGGATGACCACCACTGATTATAGACGTAAGCAATTACTAAAGCTCTGTGAAGGCTTAAATGTAGAGGTTTTTACCATTACAGATTTTTATTAGGAGGAATTCATATGTTTACATCTAAGAAAATTCAAACGGTTGGTACGATTAAAGAGTTTTTAAATCCATCTCCAGTCAAAGAATCCACAGACGTTATTACAGGGCAAGAAGGTATGCCATTTGTTTTCGGTGCTATGTTTCCTGTCTTCTTCACTATGCAACCTTCTATGTCATTTGCAGCTACAACAGCTTCAGCCTCTGTTAAAGAAGAAGTCTCCAGAAAAGTCATCGATGCATTTAATCCACTAACTGAATTAGTTCAAGGTTTATCTTATCCACTTGCATTTTTAGCCTTTAGTGCAGCAGGCATCTATTGGCTGCTTGGAAATCGACCTAAAGCGTTAGAAATGATGCAAGGTGCAACAATTGGTTATATCATTGTCCAGTTATCACCGATGCTTATGAGATTGCTCGTATCAGTAACAGCAGGATTCTAGGGAGGTATTCTCATGTGGGGCAAAGTTCAAACCGTAGGAACGATTACAGAATTCATAAATAAAGAGGCTACACTAGGAACGTCAGCCTCTTTCAATGGGTTGCTAGATTGGGCACTCCATCCTGTCGAGCGAACAAAAGAGATTGGTGCCAATGTAGCGTATGATAATATCGGGCCTTACTTAGATATTGTATGCATGATATCTTATCCAATTGCTAGTGTGATGATAACAATGGCTGGATTGTTGTACATTGTAAGTTTTAAAGAAAAAAGTATCTCTTGGTTAACAAAAACAAGTATTGCTTATGTGTTTATTCAATTGTTGCCTATGTTAACGAAAGCAGCCTTACAGTTGTTAATTACCTAATTTGACAGTCGAAAACAGCTCAAAAGCGTCTTATTATCATGACAGAACATCTAGTACTGACAACTATGCATACGAAAGATACAAAAGGCTCTATTTATCGATTGCTTGAGTTTGGTGTTAGTATTCAAGAAATTGAACAAACGTTGGTAGCCGTAGCTGCACAGCGATTAGTCGAAATAAAATGTAATTTTTGTGAAGGAAGATGTCATCCGCTATGTAAGAAAGAGCGTTTAAATAGACAGGCTAGCGTGTATGAGCTTCTATATGGAAGGGAAGTAAACGAAGTAATTAATGAAGTGAAAGGAAAGGAATTTCAATATGATTATGCACGACTAAGAGATGCAATTCGAAAAGGTATTGCGCTTGGGTATTTGTATTCACATGCGCTAGATGGGTGGGGGTCTTATTAAACGAAAGACATCAAACAAACATTGGGGACTTTCCAAACAAGCTAAAGTTTTAAGTCAGTTATCGAAGCTTGTTGAAAAAGGATATACGCTATCTCAAGCTTTATCGTTTATAGCATTCCAGCTATCAGCGAAGCAGCGTAGCGATGTGGATGCTTGTTTAATGGCAATGCGTCAAGGCGAGTCTTTGCACAGCTGTCTTCTAAAACTGAAGTTTCACCGAGACGTATTAAGCTACCTTTATTTTGCTGAACAGCATGGAGATCTTCATTTTGCGCTAAAAGAAAGTAGTCATATGCTAAGTGAGAAGATAAAAAACAAGAAACGATTTCAAAAGCTAGTACAATATCCACTTTTACTTTTAAGTTTCATCCTTGGGATTTTATTTATATTAAGCACCGTTTTGTTACCGCATTTTCAGTCTCTTTATAAAACAATGGGACACGAACAATCACCATTTCTTCTTATCTTTATGTCGACTATGTCTTACTTTCCACACGCACTTCTTGGAATCTCTGGAATCTTGTTGCTAATAGGAGGTCTGTATCTTATTAGTACAAAAAAGCTTGCTCCTGTAAAGAAAATGAACATTTTAATGAAAATTCCTTTTATGAAGCAGTTCACTAAGCTGTTTAACTCCTATTTTTTCGCGGTTCATACGAGTAATTTATTAAAAGGTGGACTATCAATTTATGAGTGTCTCTCGCTCTTTCAGCTGCAGCAACACTATCCTTTTTTTAGAGAAGAAGCTAAGCTTTTCACAACAGAACTTGCCGCTGGAAAATCTCTTAATCAAATTTTACAAACACGTCCTTATTATCAAAAAGATTTAGCAGAGGTCGTTGTTCATGGACAAAAAAATGGGGATTTAGCAAAAGAATTGTACGACTACAGCCTATATATGGTTGAGAGAATGGAAGAATGGGTTTTTCACATTCTCAAATATGTTCAGCCCATTACGTTCGCCTTTATTGGTATCGTTATTCTACTTATGTATATGTCAGTCATGATGCCAATGCTAGAAATTATGTCGAGTTTATAAAGGGGATTCAAACATGTTAAAAAATGAGAAAGGTTTTACTTTAATTGAGATGCTCATTGTTATGTTAGTTATTACAGTGCTATTGCTTATTATGGTGCCAAATGTATTAAAGCATAACGCTGTTATTAACAATAAAGGATGCTCGGCTTTAGTGAAAACAGTGGAAGCACAAGTGCAGGTGTATGAGCTTGAAAACGGAACAAAGCCTACTTTAAACGAGCTTGAAAGCGGAGGATACTTAAAAGAAGGAACGGTGTGTCCAAATGGTTCGAAAATTACAATAGGTACGGATGGACGCGTATCAGCGAGTGATGGAAACTCGTAAAATGAATCAAAAAGGCTTTACGCTAATCGAGTCCTTAATCGTGTTAGCCATTGTGCAAGTTATGGTGTTAATCATCGTCATCAATTTAAAACCTCTTATGGCCCACTATCAGTTAACCTCATTTTTACGACAACTTCAAGCAGATACCTTTTATACGCAACAAATAGCCATCACTACTCAGCGTCCGGCAAGGCTTACATTTGAGCCAGCCAACTCCCGATATTTGTTGCTTAAGATTGGAGCTGAAAGGCCCATTATGCAAAGAGGTTATCATTCGAATATTCGAGTTGTGTTTAGCAGTGGTACAAGTTCGATTCAATATAATGAGCAAGGAAATATTTCGCAGGCAAAAAGCTTGTTTATTTCAAGTAACAAAGAAACATATAAGGTCACGTTCCAAATTGGAAGAGGACGCTTTTATGTTACGAAAATATAATAATCAAACAGGCTTCACATTACTGGAAATGCTAGTAGCATTCAGTGCGCTGATTATGCTCACCGCTGTGATTGTTCCTTTATATATTCAAGCAATACAAGCTGAAAAAGATAAGAAGCGAATGTATGTAGGAGATGCGCTTTTGTATGAAAAAGTCATGACGGATGCTGATCAAAAGCACTTACTCTCTGAAAAGAGGATGTATAACGGGGTTGAATACCTCCTTGTATTCAAAGAAGAACCGGTTCCAAAGTGGTGTGTTTCTTGGAAAAGAACTAATCAGAAAATCATAGAAAGATGTGAATCTACGTTAAAATGAGGAACCAAAAAGGTTTTACATTAGTAGAAATGTTGCTTAGTTTAACGATTTTCTTTGTAATAGTATCCTTTATTCCGCCTGTCTTGTCATTGGCTAACCAAAAATATGCCCCTGATGACCTAGCAACAGAAATGGAATGGGAAATCTTTATTCAGCAGTTAACAAAGGAGTATCGAAGAGCGCATCATGTTAGCGTTAACGAAAGAATTTTATCATTACGAATAGATGGAGAGCCTTTAGTTACGTATGAACCTTTTAATGATAAGGTTCGGCGTAGGGTTGACCAGAGTGGTCATGAAGTTGTCTTGCAGTTTGTGAAGTTAATTGAGTACAAATACGAAAGCAATCTGCTTCATGTTAAGGTGGTATATAAACACGGTGAAATTCATGAAACAACGATTAAAACATTTATGGATGTTGAATAAAGATAGGAAAGCGTACCAAGCGGGTTTTGCGCTTCCCTTTGTACTAGCCTTTAGTGCGCTATTTTTATTTTTACTATCCCACCAGTTGGTGTATTTTGTAACGAAAAGTACGTTTTATGCCGAAGTAAATCAGCGCTATGAATTAGACTATTTACTGCAAAAAGGAGTCCGAGATTTACAAGCAGACGTTCAAACAAATAATTTTTCACAAGAAAGCGATGGGGTACTAACTTATGATTCAGGAACCGTTAAGTACCAAATACTAAGGCAGACAGAGGATAGTGTGACTATTCAAGTTCGCTGCGCTACAAAAGAAGAAAGACAGCTTATTCATACAATTACTTTTCAGCGAGAAAGCGGTAAGGTAATTGCCTGGGTTTAGAGATAGAGCAAAAAACCTTGAGTTTATGAAGAAATCAAGGTCTTTTGTTGTTAATCATCAAATTCAACATCTTTATCATTAATATTTGATTTTTACATGATGATGTTCTACATTACGCTTTGAATGGTTAGTGAAAGGAGGCCCAATCACAACCGTTTCATCAATGGGTTCCAATGCTTGTTTAATTTGGCTTTCGTTGACATTATAAGCTTTTTGAAACACTTCAGGAGGTGTTAAGCGAAGGATGTCTGAACCTTCTGCTGATTCAAACTGGTCGTTATTAAAGAAAAGGTGAAGGGAGCTTCTTCTGTTAATGGTTCAATCCAGTGCCACCAACCCATTGGGATAAATGCTACATTTCCTTTTTTAATACGATACGTATGCAGGGTGCTCGTATCGGGATCTATAATTGATACCTCGACTTCTCCAGAAATCACCACATCTAACTCCCAAGCATTTGGGTGCCAATGGGGTTCTCTCATATAGCCTTTAGTTAAATATAAGTCTACAAAAGCTCAACCAATCATGGCAGGGAGCTGTGTAGATGTTACTTGATACGCAATGTTGTTGGTGTTTCGTTTAAATAATACGCTGTTTTGGTAGTTAAACGATAAGTTTGGTGTACCAGACGTCTTCTTAATATTCGAATTATCAGGAACAAATCCAGAATGACTCATAGTTGTTTCAACCTCTTTCTTACAAAAGAATATAACGTATCATATTATTAGTCAGGAAAGAATGTGTTACATCATCACAAAGTTTTCTTGCTTTTGATTAATAGCTTTTCAGCGAGGATATACTAGTTCGTAGGAGATGATGATGTGAAAACAAACGACTACGTGAAGTACGTAACGCAGCAGCTTGTTCAATATATGGATCAACCGAAAGAAATTCGTAAAACCAAACGAATTGAAAAGAAAAAGACACGAGATCCGTTTTTTAATAGGTGGTTTGGAATGATTCCTCTTTCATTTCAAATCTGGTATCGAAATACGAAAAAAGGTAAAAAGTAGCCTGCGCTCTTTTTACCTTTTTTATTTATAGAATGTTTTATACGAAATGACGTGAAAGGTGATGATTAACAGTTTGTTCAGACAAGTAAAACAATCCGCCGTTTACAATTTTCGTTAAAATAACAGGCTCATATAAATCTTGTAAAGCCTGTTTTTCTGTCGTATAGCTTTCGGGTAGCTCTTCCATATTCTCATAGAAATGATCTAAAAGTGCAAGGTCTTCATACCATCTTTCTTGCGCTTTTTTTGCCCAATCCATCGGCTGCTTTGAAATGTGATCTTCCACATAAGCTGATAATCTTGAAATTCCGCTTTTGGGGCGAATAATTGGCGATAGCGTAAAGCAATAATCAGGAATCTTTGACGTGAAGTTTTGTTTGGACATCATCAGCTGAAAGTTATCAAGAATCGCTCCCGTAATTAAATTTAACCCAAGCGATAGTAATTCATCTTTTTTTCGGTCACACTTATACGAAACCTTCATATTTAAAGCAAGCCAAGGCTGAAGTGAACGCTGCGATTGTGAGTGAGAATGCATTTTTTCATATAAGTGAACGAATCCTCCAAACTTTTGGGCTGACCCAAAAATTTGATGTAAACGCGGTGAGCCAAAGTGAATTTTTTCGCCTTGTACAGATGAATCATCATAAGTTGGATCGGTGATAAACGTAAGTGAAGCAGGATTAGGTTTCCCGCCTGTTTTTTCAATATAATGCCAATAAAAAGGTCGGTTCATAAGCTCTTTATCCATTTCAATAGTAAGCTGAACCTTCAAATAAGATGGGTCGTCTTCTGTCAAGTCACAGTTATGTGCCGTGAAATATTTTTTGAGAAATTGATGAATTTCAGTTTGCTGCATGCTGTTCACCTTCTTCATCTTCGTGATATTCAATAATGGATGTAAGATTGTTCATCTTAATTTTCATTTCTCCTTCACTTCGTGAATGAAGAAGAATATCTTGAATGTGATCTTCAATGTTATCAATTTCTAGTTTGGTTAAAATTTCATCGAGCTCACCAACAACACGCTCAAATAAATTTATTTTTTCATAAAGTAGCTTTAAAATATGTTCTTCGACTGTATTCTCAATTGCTAGATTATAAATGTGCACATCATGCTGTTGACCCAGTCTATGAACGCGTCCAATTCGTTGCTCTAATCTCATTGGGTTCCAAGGTAGGTCGTAGTTAATGATATGGTGACAGAATTGAAGGTTAATTCCTTCACCTCCAGCTTCCGTTGCGATAAAAACTTGAGCATGGCTTTCAAAAAGCTGTTTCATCCAGTCTTTTTTTCCACGCTTAAATCCACCCCTAAACGGAACAGATGTAATACCGTGTTGTTTTAAATACCACTGTAAATAAAGCTGAGTTGCTCGATATTCCGTAAAAATGATGACTTTATCATTAATCTGTTGAATTAATTCAATTACCTTTTCTGCTTTCGCATTTTGAGGAACGGTTTGTACTTTTTCAAGGAGTGGTTTAAGCATCTGAGTAGCTTTTTCACTGTTTTCGTCCTCTTGGCGTTCAAGCATGCTTTTTAAGGTCATAAATACTGCTTCGCGACTGCTACAAGCTTCGCGCTGCAATGTTAAAATTGCAAAGGAACTGCTGGGTAAATTTGAATGTTGCTTAAATGAAGTGATTTGATCATACAACTCTCGTTCTTCAGATGAAAACTCAACAGGAACGGTTTGAACAATTCGTTTTGTCCATTCAATACCTGTGTCTTGCCTGCGGTTTCGAATCATCACTTTGTTAACGAGTTCCTTTAAATACTCATCATTTTGAACAGAACGTTTCTTAGCAGAAAATAAATCAGCAAAATAATCTTTGTTTCCTAGGTGGCCTGGTTTTAATAACGAAACTAAGTTGAAAATCTCTTCTACTCGATTTTGAATTGGTGTCGCTGTTAATAATAAGCAGAACTTTTTCTTTAAGCTTTGAACAAACTCATAGTTTTTTGTTTTATTATTTTTTAGTTTATGAGCTTCATCGATGATGATAAGGTCATAATCTTGTTCTAATACAATTTCGCGATGAGGAGAGCGCTTGGCTGTATCAATGGATGATACTACTATGTCGCATTGCTCCCACACGTATGTTTTCTTTTGTGGAACAGCAGGAATAAAAAATTTATGGTTAAGTTCCATTGCCCATTGGGATACAAGTGATGCTGGTACAAGAATAAGGGCTTTTTTCACAAGACCACGAATCATATATTCTTTTAAAATGAGTCCTGCTTCAATTGTCTTTCCAAGCCCCACTTCGTCAGCTAAAATCGCTTTTCCATTCATTTCTTCTACCACTTTTTTAGCTACTTCTAACTGGTGTGGATGCGGGGTTAGGTCTGTTAAATGGCGAGGTGCTTGCAGACCTTCAAATTCAGTAATTAACGTTTGCTCCTCGATTTCATATGCTAATTTATACATTTCCCAATCAGACCAAGAGCCGTCTTGCTCAAGTTTATTTAAAAAAGTAGATTCCCATGCTTCATCTTTCTTCATACTGATGTTCATCGTTAGTTTTGCTCCTTTCTGAAAGTTTTTATTGAACTGCTGAACAGAATCATGTAGGATAAAAATATATTTTAGAAAATTCAAAATAGAAAATAGATTGTCACTAAATGAACTATTTTGTTATTGATGTGTGTAAGTAATAGTTTCTTAGTAGTATGCCCAAAATTACAAACTTTATAGAGGCGAATGATGACAAGGGGAGAGACTGCTTTAAAGTGGCGCCGAAGGAGCAAACAACATGTGAATCTCTCAGGCAAAAAGACTCTTGTTGGACGCAACTCTGGAGAGCGTCTATTTCGAATAGACCACCCACGAGGCAAACCTATTTAACGGGTAAACTTTCAGGTGAAAAGGACAGAGACTTCCTGCTATACAGCAGGGAGTTCTCTGTCCTTTTTTATGTGTAAAAAAGATACGATGATTCCCCGAAACCAAAGCAAATGGCCTTATATGAGGAGGATGTTAAATGACTGAGCTAAACAAAACACCACTTTACGATGTCTATCAACAGTACGGTGGAAAGATTATTGATTTTGGAGGTTGGGCTCTTCCAGTTCAATTCTCATCTATTAAAGAAGAACATCATGCGGTTCGTACAAAAGCTGGCCTGTTCGATGTTTCTCACATGGGAGAGTTTGATGTAAAAGGGACAAATAGCTTGGCATTTTTACAAAAAGTTATGACGAATGATGTTTCAGTATTACGTCCAGGTAAAGCACTATATACCGCGATGTGCTATGAAGATGGGGGCACAGTGGATGATCTCCTTGTTTATCAAAAAGGAGAAGATGACTACCTGCTTGTTGTAAACGCAGCAAATATTGAAAAAGACTTCGAATGGCTACAGCAGCATAAGCCAGAGGGTATTGAGCTTGTAAATCGTTCAAGTGAGTTTGCTTTACTAGCTTTGCAAGGTCCAGCTGCACAAGGTGTTTTACAGAAATTAACATATGAATCATTATCTGACTTGAAACCATTTACATTTAAAGATGATGTAGAAGTAGCAGGTGTGAGAGCGCTTGTTTCACGTACAGGTTATACAGGCGAGGATGGTTTTGAACTGTACTGTTCTGCATCAGATGTAGTAACGCTTTGGACTGAGCTTTTAAAAAGTGAAGAGGTAGTTCCGTGTGGATTAGGAGCACGAGATACGCTTCGTTTTGAAGCAACTTTAGCTTTATATGGTCAAGAGCTTTCAAAAGATATTACGCCAATTGAAGCACGTATCGGATTCGCAGTGAAAACGGATAAAGAAGATTTTATCGGCAAAGAGGTATTAAAGCGTCAGCGTGAAGAAGGACCAAACCGCAAGCTTGTTGGGCTTGAAATGATTGATAAAGGAATTCCACGACATGGATATGAAGTGTTTAGTGAGGAAGAAGAGATTGGCTTTGTTACAACAGGCACACAATCGCCAACTTTAAATAAAAGCATTGGTCTTGCACTTATCGATGCTAAACATGCTGAGCTAGGTACAGAAGTGTATGTGCAAGTGCGAAAAAGACGTTTAAAAGCAAAAGTCGTGAAGACACCTTTTTATAAGCGTTCAAAATAATGTTGGGTAATTAAAGAGAGGGGACAAAAGAATGGTACATCGTTATTTACCAATGACATCAGAAAATCAGCAGCAAATGTTAAAGGCAATTGGCGTGTCTTCAGTGGATGAGTTGTTTTCAGATATCCCAGAAAGCGTTCGTTTCCAAGGGGAATACAATATAAAAAAAGCGGCCTCAGAATCTGAGCTAGTAAAAGAGTTAACAAACTTAGCTACTAAAAATAAGAACGTAAAGGAATACGCTTCATTTTTAGGAGCAGGTGTTTATGATCACTATATGCCAATTATTGTTGATCACGTTATTTCGCGTTCAGAGTTTTACACAGCTTATACACCATATCAGCCTGAAATTTCGCAAGGAGAGCTGCAGGCTATCTTTGAATTTCAAACGATGATTTGTGAGCTAACAGGAATGGATGTTGCCAATTCATCCATGTACGATGGTGGTACAGCACTTGCTGAGGCAGCCATGTTAAGTGCAGGTCAAACGAGAAAGAAAAAAGTGTTAGTTTCAGAAACAGTTCACCCTGAATCACGAGCTGTGTTAGAAACGTACGCAGCAGGTCAGTACATTGAAGTAGTAGAAGTACCAAGCAAAGACGGCGTAACGGATCTGACGGTGCTGAAGGAGCGCATGGATGATGATGTAGCGGCTGTCATCGTTCAGTATCCAAACTTCTTTGGTCAAGTAGAACCTTTAAGAGAAATTGAAGCCATTGCTCATCAAGGAAAAGGAATGTTTGTTGTATCAAGCAATCCACTATCTCTTGGATTGTTAACTCCTCCGGGTCAGTTTGGTGCTGATATTGTTGTAGGAGATGCACAACCTTTTGGTATTCCAACACAGTTCGGTGGTCCTCACTGCGGCTACTTTGCTACAACGACAAAGTTAATGCGTAAAATTCCAGGACGCTTAGTTGGTCAAACGATTGATGAAAATGGTAAGCGCGGCTTTGTCTTAACGCTTCAAGCACGTGAGCAACATATTCGCCGTGATAAAGCAACTTCAAACATTTGTTCAAATCAAGCGTTAAATGCACTTGCAGCTTCAGTAGCGATGACTGCCTTAGGAAAGCAAGGGGTAAAGGAAATGGCTACGCAAAATTTATCAAAAACGCATTATGCATATAACGCATTAAAAGCAAGCGAAGTAGATGTTGTTTTTAATGGGGCATTTTTCAATGAGTTGGTTGTAAAACTACCTCAACCTAGTAAGGAAGTAAATCAAAAGTTATTAGCGAAGCATATCATTGGTGGCTATGATTTAGGCCGAGACTATCATGAGCTTAAGGATCACATGCTACTTGCTTTTACTGAACTCCGTACAAAAGAAGAAATCGACCAACTTGTGAAGGAATTGGGGGATCTTTATGCATAATCAACATCAATCGCTTATTTTTGAAATGAGTAAAGAAGGACGCGTTGGCTATTCATTACCAGAACTAGACGTGCCGGAAGTAACCAGTACGGAAGTGTTGCCAGCAGAATATGTACGTACCGAAGCACCAGAACTTCCAGAAGTGTCTGAGCTAGACATTATGCGTCACTATACTGCTCTTTCAAAACGTAACCATGGAGTAGACTCTGGCTTTTATCCGCTTGGTTCTTGTACAATGAAATATAATCCAAAAATTAATGAATATACAGCCCGTATTCCAGGCTTCGCTAATATTCATCCACTTCAGGATGAAGAAACGGTTCAAGGTGCTCTTGAGCTCATGTATGATTTGCAGGAGCACTTAACAGAGATTACAGGCATGGATGAAGTTACGCTTCAGCCAGCAGCAGGTGCTCATGGTGAGTGGACGGGGTTAATGATGATTCGTGCCTATCATGAAGCAAAAGGTGATACGAAGCGTACGAAAGTAATCGTTCCTGATTCAGCTCATGGTACAAATCCAGCCTCGGCAACAGTAGCTGGATTTGAAACAGTTACTGTAAAATCTAATGAGCATGGTTTGGTAGACTTAGATGATCTTCGTAAAGTAGTAAACGAAGAAACAGCAGCTCTTATGTTAACAAACCCAAATACGTTAGGTCTTTTTGAAGAAGATATTTTGGAAATGGCAGAAATCGTTCATGCAGCTGGTGGTAAGCTTTATTATGACGGAGCGAACTTAAATGCTGTATTAAGTAAAGCACGACCAGGCGATATGGGCTTTGACATTGTACATTTAAACCTTCATAAAACATTCACAGGTCCACACGGTGGTGGCGGTCCAGGTTCTGGTCCAGTTGGTGTAAAAGCAGATTTAATTCCATTTTTACCAAAACCGGTACTAGTCAAAACGGAAAGCGGCTTTACTTTCGACTACAATCGCCCACAGTCCATTGGCCGAGTTAAACCGTTTTACGGCAACTTTGGTATTAACGTACGTGCTTATACGTACATCCGCTCTATGGGTCCAGATGGTTTAAAAGCGGTAACGGAAAATGCGGTATTAAACGCAAACTACATGATGAGACGATTGTCAGAGCATTATGATTTACCGTTTGATCGTCATTGTAAGCATGAATTTGTTTTATCAGGGAAGCGGCAAAAGAAACTCGGTGTTCGCACGCTGGATATTGCGAAGCGACTGCTTGATTTTGGGTATCATCCACCGACAATTTACTTCCCTCTTATTGTCGAAGAGTGCATGATGATTGAACCAACTGAAACGGAATCAAAAGAGACGCTTGATGCGTTTATTGGTGCAATGATTCAAATTGCAAAAGAAGTGGAAGAAAATCCGGAAATCGTTCAAGAAGCACCTCATACGACGGTTGTGAAGCGATTGGATGAAACGCTTGCAGCAAGAAAGCCTGTACTCCGCTATCAAAAATAAACCACAAAAACAGCCCCTTCTTAGATGAAGGGGCTGTTTTTGTGGTTTATTTTTTTGTTTTAATTTTGCCGTTCCAAGCTTTGAATCCGCCTTTTAGGTCATGAATCTCTTTCACACCATGCTTGCGCAAGAGCTGAGCAGCACGACCAGTTCGCATGCCACTTTGGCAGTAAATATAAACAGGTTGATCAGTACGGAACTCCTTTATACGCATACGGAACTGTGAAAGAGGAATATTTCTTGCTCCTAAAATATGTCCGTTTTCAAATTCATTTGGTTCGCGAATATCAACTAGCTGTGCTTTACGATAACCGCTGCGGAATTCTTCTTCCGTTAACGTTTTCATAATGCGACGTTGGTAAAAAAACATTACGACAGAATAAATAATAATTGCCGCAAGTACAATGATTAGTGCCCACATGTTGTTTCTTCCTTTCTTCGACAAAATACATAGTCTTATTATATAAGTGAATGAAATTAGAAGTAAAGGGATTCTTCTTGAAGTCATGATAGTTTTTACGAAAGAAAAGTAAAAAATTACTGCTTCACTTTTCTTTTCCTTCTGCTTATCTTTTGGTAGACTAAAAAACGGATTAAGTTTATTACATATGTAAATGTCTACTATACTAGTTAGGGATGAGAAAAATGAAGCAAAAATGGAGATTCATTGATTCAAAAGAACGTTCGCCATATTACAATATGGCACTTGATGAAGCGCTTTTAGAGTGGCATAGCACTGGTCAAATACCACCAACGATTCGATTTTACGGCTGGAATCCTCCAACATTATCAATTGGTTACTTTCAAAAAGCTGAAAAAGAAATCAATTTTGAACAGGTAGATAAATTAGGATTAGGATTTGTGCGTCGACCAACAGGGGGACGAGGCGTTTTGCACGACGAGGAGCTTACTTACAGCGTCATTGTATCGGAAGACTATCCAAACATGCCTAAGACGGTGACAGAGGCGTATCGTGTCATTTCAGAAGGGTTATTAGAGGGATTTCGTTCGCTGGGTCTGGAAGCATATTTTGCAATCCCTCGCACAGAAGAAGAAAAAAATAGTTTGAAAAATCCACGTTCATCTGTTTGTTTTGATGCACCTTCATGGTATGAGCTTGTGGTAGAAGGGCGTAAAATTGCTGGAAGTGCACAAACGCGTCAAAAAGGTGTAATTTTACAGCACGGTTCTATTTTATTAGAGATTGACGAAGATAAATTATTTAGCGTATTTAATTATCCAAATGATCGTGTGAAAGAGCGAATGCAGCGTGCGTTTCGTTCAAAAGCTGTTGCAATCAATGCTATTGCAGGCCGTAAAATCCAAATGGAAGAAGCGAAGGAAGCATTTTATAAAGGCTTTGCTAGCGCTTTAGATATTGACTTAGAACCTTATGAATTAACAGAACAAGAAGAGCGTTACGTAGAAGAATTAGCACAAAAGAAATATGCTTCTGTTGAATGGAATTTTAGAAGATAACGATTGCTTAGGAGCACACTATTTAAGCTGTGCCCCTAAGTATTTTATCTAGCTGAAGAAAGTAATTGATGTAAAAGTCAAATACTTTTTTAATGTAAAAAAATATTTTTCTTGACATCTATCTATATGTAGGTGTTTGGGTTTTGGTTGAATACTACATGTTGAATTTGTCCAATCCGTGTGGTAAGTTATTGATAGTTGAAATTTTGCTTTTTTCAAAATAAGGTAAATGATTGGTAAAATAGAGCACGATTGGTAAGGGAGTTGTCAGAATGACTGTTATAGTTAATCAAAAAGTAAATATGAATATTGAAAAGCTTAATCAAGATATTGAACGCTTTCCACAAGTACACCCAATTACACCAGATATGAAAATTACTCATAAAGGCGTATCTCGACTCGTAATGTTAGACCGTTATGCGTTTAAAGATACGGAAAAACTTACGTTATCAAAAGGAGACTTTGTTGTTTTAACCGTAAAGGAAGACCCTAAGTTTCCAGCTCGAGGACTTGGCTATGTGGAAAGCATTAATTTTGACCAAAAGATGGCAGTCGTAAAGGTTGAAGATGAGTTTCGTGGAGCGTTAGCACCTGAAGAAGCAGAAAGTGGACTTATTACTCGTTCATTAGACGTAATTGAAAAACCACTTGAAATCTTCTATGAGCAAATTGCAAAGCGTAACGCTACTGGGTTAGCTTCCGCTGAACAAACGGAAGAGAAGCGAAAAGAATGGTTTGAAAAATTCTATCAAGAGCTTGTTCAAATGAACTTTGTACCAGCTGGACGCGTTCTGTACGGAGCGGGAGCTGAAACGGATGTTACATACTTTAACTGCTATGTAATGCCGTACGTAAAAGATTCTCGCGAAGGAATCTCCGAACACCGTAAGCAAGTCATGGAAATCATGAGTCGAGGTGGAGGAGTTGGAACAAACGGTTCAACCCTGCGTCCACGCAACACACTAGCGCGTGGTGTAAACGGTAAATCATCCGGATCTGTCTCTTGGTTAGATGATATTGCGAAACTTACGCACCTTGTAGAGCAAGGCGGTTCTCGTCGCGGTGCTCAAATGATTATGTTAGCGGATTAAAAAAACAAATAAACTTTTCTGGGTGATTTCATGGATATTTCTAAAGAGCTTCTAAGAAAGTTATATCTTGAAGAAAATCACAGCATGTCTCAAATCGGAGAGATTTTAAACGTTTCTAAGAATGTTGTTAAAAGAAAACTTAGAAAGTATGGTTTGAGAAAGACTCAATTAAAGCTAGGTAATGAGCATTATGACAATAAAGAATGGTTATATAATGAATACGTTGTAAAGAAAAAAGGATATACGATAATTGCAAGAGAGTTAGGGGTTAGCTCTACAGTTATTAGAAATCGAATTCTGTACTTTGGATGGCCTGTTCGTGGCCATGCTGAGATAGATAAAGGAGCTCCTAGACGTGGAGTAACTCATAGCAGTGAAGCTATCGATAAGATAAAGAATAGCCGGCAAAAAAAGCGAATAACCTGTGTTTGTAATTATTGTAGTAGTCAGCTTGAAGTGGTCCATTCTAAATTTAAATACAATAATAAAAATTATTGTAATGCATATTGTTTTCGTGAGTTTTTAAAAGAAAACAGAGTGGAATGTATGGACATAACGAATTCTGCTGAATACAAAGAGTGGAGAAAATTGGTCTATATTCGCGACGGTTATCGGTGTAAAATGCCAGGCTGTAACTCTACGTCGAGACAGATAGCTGCACATCATATATATCCTAAGAAAAAGTATCCTGATAAACAATTCGACTTGTCTAATGGAATTACTCTTTGTCGGTAACTACTCAGACCCTATGGAATTTTTTAAAAATAAACCTGCCTTCACGTTTGATTTCTTGATAACT